>CAZEFN010000064.1:0-12973 GCA_964511585.1 Candidatus Woesearchaeota archaeon | reverse complement strand
CAAGTGCCTGGCAGGGATATGCAATTGTGCATCTGTGAATTTTTGGTTTTTCATTGCAAATATAATCTGAAATCGGGTGTGTGACTTTTCCTCTTGCTGTTATTTTTTTTGAGTCGCAGTTTGTAAGTTCGCGTGTGTTTGAATCAGAAGAAATCCCTATATATTTATCTGCTTTTTTTACATTATCCATAAATTCCTCCGGGAATCTTTCAATCTGTTCTTTTGTAGCATACTTATAAAAAAAATCAGAAACATTTGGGAGATTAAAACGAACAATTGGATGTGCTTTTTGCAAAATTATTTCCTTGTAAAGTTCGACGAGAAATGGAATTGATTCTTCTCTTCCTGAAATCATAACTTTTTCTCCTGATTTTACAAATACAGAATATCTCACTGCGAGTTGTGCAAGTTTTTGTGTTCGTAAGTCAGTGGGCATTTTATTTTTTTAGAAATCTTAAGGCGACTTCAAACCATCACTTCAATTATTCAGACAAAAAAGAATTTATAAATTTATGGGCTTTCTATTTTACTCTCCCCGTTTTCCTTTTTAAATCTGATTACATTCTCGACAAATCCTTCAATCTTTTGCTCGTGACTGACTATTATTAATTGCTTTACATTTAATTGCTGTAAAACATCACGCATTTTGTCAAGTTGCTGTTCTGAAAATCCGTCTGTTGGCTCGTCGAGAATTACAATATCTTTTGTTTTTATTTTGCTCATCAAAGAATTTATAACTTGATTAAGTGCAAGGCGATATGCAAGAGCAATTGCTGTTCTCTCGCCACCAGAAAGGTAAGCATAATCAATTTCATAATCCTGCTGTTCAATTATCGGTGTGAAATCTTCGTCGAGAGAAACATGAAATGTTTCTGATACCAGCATGTTAAACCACTCCTCAAAAAGTTTTGAGAATTCAGAACGGAGTTTTATCATCACATTTTTTTCAACGTGAGAAATGATTGGAATGAATTTTTGAGTCAACCAATTTTCAAGTTCTCCTAAATAAAGCAAGTTCTTTTTTATTTCTTCTGTTTCAAAAATTCTTTTTTCAAGATCATTTATAGAGGACAAATAGAATTCAATTTCTTTTTTCAGTTCTGCGAGTTTTATCTCTAATTGCTTTTCTTTATTAAGTGCTAACTCTAATTCTTGTTTTTTTGATTCAAAAATTTTATCAAATCTGCCCAAATCGAAAAGAGAAACTTTCAGGGTGTTTAACTGCGAAGAAAGAATTTCAATATCTTTTTCAAAAGTAGAGATTATCTTTTGAAAATACTCAATTTTATCTTCTTTATCTTTTATTTCCTCTAATCGTAATTTTACAAAATTAAGCTCCTGAAGTTTTTTTTCTTTTTCATATAATTTAGAATCTATTTCAGAAATTTTTTTCCTTATCTCATTTCTTGAATTTTCAAGTTCATTAATTTTTTCCTTGTTTGAAAAGGTTTCAGAATGAGTTTTATTGAGAACATTTGCCCTATAAACAGCGTCGACATTTTGATGACAGGTAGGACAGACTTCAAGATTTGACATTTTTTTTTCAAGAGAAAAATTTTCCTCATTTTTCAGATTAAGCGAAGAAATTATTGAAGCAAAAGAGATTGAATTTTCATTTAATTTTTCTTTTTCTTTTTTTAATTTATCAATTTCATCAAGCAGATTATTAATCTGGGATTCATCAAATGTGATTGTTTTTAATTTTCCTAATTGAATTTTCAAATCTGAAACTGAATGTTTATTTGACTGAATTGCCTCGTGTTTGTGAAGAATCATTATTTTTGTCTTGTCAATTTCCTGCTGGATTTTAATTTTTTCCTCGATTTTTTTGGAAAGATTTTCTTTTTCTTCTTGGATTAAAAGTCGTTTTTGTTTTTGTGATGAAAATAAATCTTCAGTTTCTAAATGCTCATTTTTAATTTCCCTGAGTTTTGTTTCTCTTGTCAAAAGTGTTTTCTTGTCTTCCTCAAGATTCAATGTCATTCCTTCTTTCAGGCGTTTTTCCTCGCGGATTTTCGTGACAACAATTGAAATATTTTCAAGAACTTTTTTATATTTATCAATTCCAAAAACATGGCGCAAGGTGTTCAGACGTGTTTGGGAATCCTGAAGGACAATTTGCTTCATTTCCTCCTGAGGTATATAAACAGTAAATTTGTAAAGTAAATTTTGTTTTTTTGCAAATTCTTTTGGATAATCAAGAAGTTCAAGAACAATATCTTTTAACTCAGAAACAGAAATTTCTTTTTTTTCTCCGTCGATAATTATAGAACAAGAATCCTGGCTGATTGTTTTTCCACGTTTTAAATTTCTCTCAATTATTATTTCTTTTCCATCTAATTCAAATTCAAGAAGGACGCTTCCATGATTTTTATTATTTTTCAAAAGAGAATGCCCTCGCTGTCCTGGTTGTAAACCGAATAAAGCAAATTCAATTCCAAGAAGAATTGATGTCTTTCCTGCACCAATATCTCCTGACAAAAGAGTAGAACCCTCTGGGAAATTTATTTCCTGGTTTTCATAACTTCTTATATTATTGAGTATTATTTTTTTTAATTCCATTAGAATTTCAAAATCCTCCTCGCCCCTTCAATAATCCGTGAATTAAATGTTTCTGTCTTTTCATCTTCTTGTTTTTCAATTGAAAGAGAATTCAACAATGAAGGAATTAAGGAATTGAGTTCGTTAGGATTTTCATCAGAATATTTTTTTATTGTTTCCTCCTCGATATTTTCAGATTCAATTATTTCAACATCAAGTTCAATTTCTCTTGTTTTTAAATCGTGTGTATTTTTCAAGACAAAATAAGCCCCTTTGTTTCCTGCAAACTCTTCTATTTTTTTAAAATTTATATCAGAATGCTTGCTGTTTTCAAGATCCCCTTTTATTCGCAGAAGAACAATTTTATCTTCTATGTCAGACAATTCAAGTTCTGAAATTATTTTGTCTGTCGCTGTAACTGCATTTTTTATGTTAAAATTAAAAGAGACGACATCCTTCATTTTTAGTTCTACTTTTTGAAGAGATTTTAATGACTCTGTGTCAACAATGTAAAAACTTCCGTGATTTAAATCTTCTAATTCCTGAAAATTATTTGGAAAAATAGGGCCCGGATAGACGAAATTTTGGTATTGGAAATCAATGTGCAAATGCCCGAGCGCATAGTAGTCTGCTTTTGGGATTAATTCTGTTTCAAGTGAATCAATTGGCAGAGAACCTTTTGCCTTGTCAATAGTTGTGTGAAGCATGAAAATTTTGAACATCCCTGGGGAATCATTGAATTTTATTTTTCGTAATTCGGGAATTTCAAGCCCTGATTTTTTTCCAGGATAACCATAAATTGCTGTTCCGCGATACAAAGTCGGATTGAGCGTTATTTTCTCCTCTGTTTTTTCTGCATCAAAAACATTTATGCAAAAACCTGATTTTTCCAAAACATCCAAAAAAGTTTTTCCAGAAACAGAATAATCATGCGAACCAGCGACGATAAAGCAAGGTATTTTTGCTTCATTTAATTTTCTGAAAACTCCGAATGTATCTTTTAAAATTTCAATCGAAGGATATGCAGAATCAAATAAATCGCCTGCGATTAAAACAAAGTCAAGTTTTTTTTCAATGCAAATATCAATTGCTTTCTGAAATGACTGAAAATTTAATTCCTGCATTGGCTGTTGCTTCCAACCCCCAAGATGAACATCAGACATATGCGCAAATCTTACCATAAAATTTTAGAGATAAGGTGTATATAAAATTGATTGTGATAAAATTAAATAGTATAAATTAGTAAAGAGAGGATGATTCAATTAATGAAATTTACTTATTTATTAGATATAAAGAAAATTAGAGAAGAACTTAGTGATTTATGAAATAAATATCAAAAAATTTTAAATGATAAAAATTCAAATTGGAAAGAACTCAATGAAGCCCGTGCGATTTTATATCTGACAGGGAATATATATTGCGAACAGATTGCCGTTGATGCAATTAAAAAAAGATTACCCTTGTTAAAACAGCCACTTCAGTTATCTGAATTTTTTCAATTAATTGATTCAAATTCTGAAAAAGTTAATGGATTAAGACAGGATGAATTATTTAGGAAATTAGAAGAATATTATAAAATAATAAAAGAATATAAAAATAAATATTCTGAAGGAAAGTTTTATCTTGATGAAGAAAAATTTATTGAATTATATAATAAATTTAATCCAGATAAAGATTTGAAGATTGGATACAAAGGAGAATTTGACGAGAGGAGTTTAGGGTTTATGAAGTAATTTCCCAAACACAAAGTTCCTCAAAAAATAATTTTTCACATCCGATTTGCTTTTTGTTCCAGTCCAACCAATTAATTCCTTTTGTCAGGGAACTTGTAATTAAAAATATTTTTCCTTTGCTAGTCAAATGATTTTTTGCCTGCTGTAAAAATCTATTGATGATTTCGCATCCGTTTTTTCCACCTGTCGTCGCTGTTTGCGAATCACATGGTTCTCGTACGTCTTTAGGAAGATAAGGCGGATTAAAAATTATAAGATGAAATTTTCCAGAAATATTTTCAAACAAATCAGAATGAATACAATTAAATCCTAATGAATTACAATGTGCAACTGCTTTGTCGTCGATATCTGATGAGAAGATGTTTTCTTTTTTTATCCCAAGATTAAAAATCGTTTGAAGATGAATTCCAGAACCAGCCCCAATTTCCAAAACTTTTAGTTCAGAATTTTTTTCTAACAATTTGGGGATTTCTTTTTTTAAAATTTCAGATATTAAGTAAGAATCTTCAGCTGGTTGATAAATCTTAGACATTTTAATTGATAAGATTATTAAAAAATCTCATCATTTCTTCTTTAAACAGAAAAATCGCGATTATAGAACCAAATAAAATTACTAAAAGAATTATTATCAAAATTATATTTATCTTGTTTTTAGATTTTTCATAAACAGAAACGGGTTGCATTAGTTTTTGCTCAACAATAGTTTTTTGAATTGGTATTTTTTGTACTGCAGCTGCTGCTTCTTCAATATCTTCTTTTAAATAACCTGCATTAAAAAGAGTCATCATGGCTCTTTTCAGGGATTCTCCCCTGACTAATCCAGATTCTAATGCACTAACTAATCCTGGTTTCATTTTAAGGTTATTTCTTGGCTGTCGTGAAGAAGATGGCAGTTTTTTCCTGCGACATATCCCATTTCTTTTGCAAGTTCAATCATTGGGGTTAGTTGCTGAGTTGAACCGTGTGAAGGAATTATATGCTCTGGATTAACAATAGAAATTATGTCGCGCAAATCTTCCCTCCCCCCGTGTCCTGAAACATGAACATCGTCGAATATTCTGACTCCTATTTTTTTTAATCTCTTGTCAAGATTTTCCTTGTTTGCAATATTTACAGGGACGGGAATTGTCTTTGAAGAAAAAATAACATTGTCTCCTTGTTTAAATTCAAAAGGAAGTTTTCCCCTTGACAATCTGTCGAGAATGCTCCCTGGTTCTCCCTGATGTCCTGTGCAAATCACAAGTGATTTTTCTTTATTTTTGCTTACTTGTTTTAAAATTGATTCTACTTGTCGCTTGTAACTTCCGAGGGTGATTTTATTTTTGAACGGGCAAATTCCAACTTCTTTTGCAGATGAAATATATTTGTTCATGCTTCTCCCAATAACATAAACTTTTCTCCCGAGTTTTTCTGAAAAATCAACTATTGATTTTATTCGTGCTATGTGCGACGAGAAAGTTGAAACAAAAACTGCGTTTTTTTCATTTTTTATTGTGAGGAGCACTTCTTCAACTAATGCCCGCGCGACTTTTTCGCTCGGTGTTTTTTTGTTGTCGCCTGAATAAAGAGAATCAACTATCAGAACCTTTACTCCTTGTTTTGCTATTCTTTTTAATGCCTGATAATTTGGAGGAAGCCCGAGAACAGGAGTGTTATCAATTTTGAAATCATTTGCATAAAGAACAATTCCTTCTGGAGTGTGCAATGCAATCATTGATGTTTGCAATGTTGAATGCGTGATGTTTATGAATTCTGCCCTGTAGTTTCTTTTTTTTCCTTTTACTATGAATGTAGAATTTGGATTGACAGGAGAAATTTTATTTGGAATTTTTATTTTTGCGTCTTCCATTATTTTTTTTAGAACAGAAATTGTGAATGGTGTTCCGACGACAGGGGCGTTGTAACGATAACTTGTATAAGGGACTGCTCCGATGTGGTCAAGGTGGGCGTGTCCTAAAAGTATTGCCCGAATTTTATTTCTTAGCCCTAATTTTTGTACAAAAACATCATCTGGTAATGCACCATTGTTTCGCAGTTTTTTTTCAGTATATTCCTGATGCGTGCTGTTTTCTTCTTCCTGCATCTCAACAATCGCAGGCATGTAAAAACCAGCATCAAATATAATAGCGTCGTCTGCAAGTTCAACTACAGTCATGTTTTTCCCAACTTCATTATATCCACCAATTGTATGTATCTTCATTTCTATTTCACTTCTTTTATAGAAAAACCAATTATAGTTTAAATATGTTTTTAGGAAGATTTTTATTTGCTTGTTTGTTTATATTTTATGAAATCCCTCAAACCTTCAATGAAAGAAAACAAGAGATATCTTTTGATAAGAGGAAAAAATCTTAAACAAAATCTTGAGAAAGCAATTTTGGATTTTGTTGGTGTGTTGGGATTTTCTAAATGTGGATTGAGTTGGGTGAAATCAGATTCAAATTCTGCAGTGATTTGCATTAATCGGGGGATGGTTGATTCTGTTCGTGCGTCGCTGTGTGTGTTTCCTGAAAAGATGGAAGTTCTGAAAGTCAGTGGGACACTTAAAGGATTGGAGAGGAAATAATATTCTATTCATTCTAAAACTTTTTATATTATTGATTTCTTGAATTCATAAGCGAGGGTGCCGGAGAACTTATGCCTCAACTCAAATCAGGGCGACACGGAAGTTCGTTGAAACATTCGGGTCAAACGTTTTCCCACTCCGCAAAATAACTTCAGCGAGGGTGCCGGAGTCGTCAAACGGGCTGGACTTAAGTGTATCTGAAGGGGTAAAATTCTGATGATGCAAAGAAATCCAGTAGCTTAGTGCTTGCGCAGGTTCGAATCCAGTCCCTTGCATTTTTTTAAAAAAATGACACCATCTGCGAGTAGTCGGTTTATTTTAAATACCCTAAAATCATAAATAATTTGTAGGAGGCATAACTTCGGTTATGTTAGATATTTCGGTATCTTTCTCCTACACTATTTTTCACTTACTAATAATTGTAGAAATTGTTTTTATATTAAAATACTCATTAACATAATCAAAGCGAAAATTAAAACAAACCAACCGAAATTAATTTTTTTTGAAATTTTCATTAATGCAGAAATTGTTGCAAGCCCAAATACAAAAGATGAAAGAAGCCCGATGAGTGAAGCAGAAGTTACAACCTGCTTAAAATCAGAAAAGTTTAAAATTATATTCCCAAACAAAACAATTGGTAAAGACATTAAAAAACTCAATCTAAGTGCTGTTGTGTCGTTGAATTTTTTTAATAATAAAGTTGAAATTGTAATTCCAGAACGAGAAATCCCGGGAAGTGAAGACAATCCCTGCATTAAACCCAATAGAATTCCGTCGCTGTTTTGCAAATGAATTTCTTTTTTTAATCCGTGCGAAGAAATTTTAATTTGCAAAAAACCTGTTATTAAAAGTAAAATAGCAATAAAAAAAGAAATTGTTTTTCCTGTGATTTCTAATTGCGATTCAAAAGAAGTTAAAGTTTTCAAAATTATTAATCCAATAATTCCTGAAATCAGCGTCGTTATAATTAAAAAATTTAAAATGTTTTTTGTTTCCTTGTCTTCTTTTTTATAATTGAATAATGATTTTGTTAATTGCAAAACATCTTTTCTAAAATAAATTAGTGCTGCGAAAAAAGTTCCGAGGTGCAAAAATAATGCTATGTGAATAAGTTCTGAAATATCTGTGATTTTAAAAAAATTTGAATTTATTAAAGTTATAATTCCACTTGAACTAATTGGTAACCATTCTGTAATTCCCTGAATTGCCCCGAGGAGGAGTTGAATTAAGATTTGGTTCATAAGATAAATAGAAAACAGAAATTAAAAACTTAACTATATGTGAATTTTCCGTCGAGAAAAATTTTATGGAAATTATTTTTGTTTTAACGAAATATTTATAAACCTAATTTTTTTTAGATAACCACTTAAAAAATTATAATTAATATGGCAAAAGAAAAACCAAACATGAATATTGTTTTTGTTGGGCATGTTGATGCTGGAAAATCAACAATAGTCGGACAACTTATGTTCCAGAGTGGTGCTGTTTCTGAACAAGAAATGAAAAAGCTTCGTGAAGAGGCAGAAAAACATGGTAAATCTGGTTTTGAGTTTGCTTATATTATGGATAAAATTAAAGAAGAAAGAGAAAGAGGAGTTACAATTGATTTGGCTTATAAGAAAATTATGACAAATAAATGGCAGATTACAATTATCGATGCGCCAGGACACAGGGATTTTGTCAAGAATATGATTACTGGTGCTTCACAAGCTGATTGTGCTTTCTTGGTTATTGCTGCACCTGCTGGTGTTCAACCACAAACCACAGAACACTTATGGTTGTTAAGAACAATGGGTGTGAAAAGCCTATGTATCGCGGTTAACAAAATGGATGCTGTTGGATATAAAGAAGAAAAATTCAATTCAGTTAAAGAAGATGTTGGAAAATTATTAAAAGGTGTTGGGATTAATCCAGACACAACTACTTTTATTGCATGCTCTGGTTTGAAAGGAGATAATATTAAAAATAAATCAAAAAACATGGACTGGTACAAGGGACCAACAATTTACGAACAATTTGATTTGTTCCCTGCTCCTGAACCACCAACAAATCTTGTAATGAGAATGCCTGTTCAAGATGTTTATGAAATTACAGGTATTGGAACTGTTCCTGTTGGAAAAATTGAAACAGGTATTATGAAAGTCGGACAGAAAGTCAAGGTTCTTCCTGGAAGAACAGGACAAGGTGTTGAAGGAGAAGTTAAGACAATTGAAATGCATCATGAAACATTAACCCAGGCAGATGCAGGAGATAATGTTGGAGTTAATATTCGTGGGGTTGGAAAAAAAGACATTGCTCGTGGAGATGTTATCTGCGACGCTGCTAACCCTATTCCAGTTGTGGAAGAATTTGAAGCAACAATTACAGTAATTAATCATCCAACTGTTTTGGCAAAGGGTTATACTCCTGTTTTCCATGTTCATACTGCTCAGGTTCCATGTCAATTCATAGAATTAATTGCTCAAATAAATCCTGCAACAGGTGAAGTTGTTAAAGAGCACCCTGATTTTTTAAAGAATGGTGATACTGCAAAAGTTAAAATTAAACCACAAGGTAATTTGTGTTTGGAAACCCAGAAGGATAATCCATTCATGAGTAGATTTGCAGTTCGCGACGCTGGTGCTACTGTTGCTGCTGGAATGTGCACAGCAATTACTAAAAAGAAATAATTCTTGGGAATTTTCATATGAATTCTTTATGGGATAAAAGTGTCGATAGGAAAAAGAATGGATGCGGAAAGTTGGCGAAAAAATTAAGAGAATATTTTGAAACTGAAAATAAGGGTTTGTATTCTAAGGAAGATTATGATGGAGCAGTTAGAAAATATGTTTGTGGAGTGGTGAGGGGAAAAATTCCAAATCCATTTTAGCTTTCAGAAAAACTTTTAAACTGCTTTTTTCAATAATTATCAGTAGAAAAATATCGATTATTTATAATCATATTCACAATCACATTCATTAGCTTATTGCTTTTAGTTGGTAGTAGATATTTTTCTAGAAATCATAAGATTTCAAAAAATTAAATCGGAGAAGAAAATGGCAAAAATTAGTCCAGTATCAATAAAATATTTGATACATGCGAGTTTTTCAGCAGAAGGTGCGCTGGAGAAACCAGATATTATCGGAGCGATTTTCGGACAGACAGAGGGCTTGCTCGGAAGTGATCTTGAAATGCGCGAACTTCAGAAAGAAGGAAAAATCGGGAGAATTGAAGTTGACCTAGAAAGAAAAGACAGACGAACAAGCGGAATGATTAAAATTCCGACAGCACTTGACCAGTCAGAAACAACTTTAATTGCTGCCGCTGTTGAAACAATTGACAGAATCGGACCTTGCGACGCGAATATTGAAGTTGAAAGAATTGAAGATGTTCGAGGAAGCAAGAGAGATTACATTGTGGAAAGAGCAAAAAAATTAATGGGACAGATAGAGGGCTCGACTGATTCACGGGAAATTTCAAACACCATCAAGGACTCTGCACGAATTGCAGGTGTTCAGGAATATGGTGCGAGCAAATTACCTTATGGAGATTTATCTGATAGAGAATTAATTGTTGTGGAAGGCAGGGCAGATGTGCTTAATCTTTTGCGTGCTGGTGTCAAAAATGTAATTGCAATGAATGGAACAAAATTACCTCCTGAAATCAGAGAATTAAGCAAAGAAAAAGAAATTACTCTTTTTGTCGACGGAGACAGAGGGGGAAAATTGATTGCACAAAATGTTATGGATAACGCGAATGTTAGGTATATTATAAGTGCGCCAGATGGAAAAGAAGTTGAAGAACTAATGGGAAAAGAAATTCTAATGTGTCTTCGCAGGAAAATTTCACCAAATGAATTTTTTTCAAGAAGCAATGGTTACAGGGAAAATATTCATGAAATAAAAGAAACCAAAGAAGTTGAGATTGACAGGGAAAAACTGAAAAAAATTTCAGGCAAGAACAAGGGATCTGGAAAAGCGATTTTATTAGATTCCAACTTTGAAGAAATAAAGCAAATCTCTGCAAAGACACTTGGAAGTTTTCTAAAAAGGGGTAACGATTCCCCTATTTTTATTATTGTCGACGGGAATGTAACTGGTTCTACAATTGAAACTGCAGAAAATTCGCATGTTCAGGTAATTGTTGCAAATAATTTTTCAGCAACAAGTAACAAAATTAAATTATTAAGTTTATAATTATTCTAATCTCGAGGGAAACCTCGGGGTTTTTTGTTTTAAGAATATGAAAAATAATTCTTCACTCCTGTCACTAACAGCAAGTATTTATGACGTAACTACAAAATTACAACAACAATAAACTTTATAAAGAAGTTATGATGTAAATTATTAAGCAAAAAACAAAGTTTTTTGTGTAATTAAATTTAAAATGACAAACATGAGAGCGAAAAACCTTAGTGTTTTTTTCCTTGCAGTTGCGACTTTCTTATTTTCAGTTGCTTTTGTTAGTGCTGCTCCTCTTGCAAATGTCAACAATGTTGAAATTGATGGATTGCCTGCACTTAATAACGACGTGAGTGTTGTTGCAGGTGACACAATTACTATCAAAGTTTTTTTTGAAGCATTAAAAGATGCATCTGACGTTAGAGTAAAAGCAGAACTTGAAGGCGACAAGATTGACGTAAGCGACAAGACAACTCGGTTTGATGTTGAAGATGGTTTTAATTATAAGAAAACACTCTCTATCAAGATTCCTAATGAATTGAAGGATGAAGTTAGTAATGCGTTTAATCTTGAATTAACTATCTGGAACAGTGACCACAAGACAGTTGAAGAATTGACTTTCTTAATTCAGAGACCAGCTTATAGTGCAGATGTTATGGCTATAACAACAGACCAAAAAGTCAGAGCAGGTGACACACTTCCAGTGGATGTTTCTGTTAAGAATGTTGGTTACAATGAACTTGAGGACTTGTATGTCAAGTTATCTATCCCTAAATTAGGAATAGAAAAGACAGCTTACTTCGGAGATGTTGTAGCACGAGAGTGTTATGACGAAGAGGGCTACTGCAATGAAGATGACGAGGATGTAATTAAAGGTCGTTTCTTTTTGAAGATTCCTTACGATGCTCCAGCAGGTGTCTACGAGCTTGTTGCTGATGTAGAGAACTATGACTTGGACGAAAGTGAATCAATTCAAATTATAATTGAGAACGACTTTTCAGAAAGTAATGTGATTGCAACTGAATTGAGCAAGAACTTTGCAACTAATGTTGATGCAGAGTATTTCTTGATTATTGCAAATCCAACTGACAGCTTGAAAGTTTACAGAATAGTTGTTGGTTCAACTGGCGGACTTTCAACAAGTGCTGACGCGGGCGTTGTGGCTGTTCCTGCTGGTTCAAGCAGAACAGTAAAAGTTATTGCAAACGCAGACTCACAGGGAACATACAACTTTGATGTGAATGTTTTCTCTGGCGAGAAACTTGTAAGCACAACAAAACTGAAAGCAAATGTGTCAGGCACTTCATTTACATCACCCGTCGCTGTATTAACAATCATTCTTGCAATTATCTTTTTGGTATTGCTTGTTATATTGATTGTTTTGCTTGGAAAGAAACCTGAAAAACAAGAAGAATTCGGAGAGAGTTATTACTAATTTTCTTTTTAATTTTCTTTTTAATTTTATTTAACTTTCTCCTTTTTATTTTTAAATAAACCTCACAAAAATAAAACCTGGAATTTTTTCTTTAACAATTAGTTCGTTTTTGATTTGTTGGAATTTGACAAGTGATTGCATATATGAATTGCCCACAGGAGCGACGAGGATTCCTTTTTCTTTTAATTGCTCAACTAATTTATCTGGAATTTTTTCAAGTGCCGCACTGATTAAGATTCTATCAAGAGGTTTTTCTTCATCCAAACCATCTGCTCCGTTTTTGTTGTAAACTTTGATATTTTTATAACTCCGCAGATTATTTCTTGAGCGTTCTGCAAGTTCTTTTATTATTTCTACTCCAAAAACTTTTCCGTCGTTTGGCTTACTAGACGAATGAGTGTAAATCTCTGATTTACTCTTTTCTCCGACGAGCTCTGAAAGCAGAGCAAGAACATAACCGCATCCAGAACCAATTTCCAGAACTTTTTGGTTTTTTCTGACATCTAAAAGTGAAAACATGGTTGCAATTGTGTATGGC
>CAZEFN010000063.1:0-2852 GCA_964511585.1 Candidatus Woesearchaeota archaeon | reverse complement strand
ATATTCTTGACAAAGACGAGGGTGTTTATGGAAGAATTGGTTTGACTTATGAATTTTAAAAGAGATTAACCGAAGAATATAAATATAAGATTTTTTTAAGAATTAAATGAAAACATATGATTTAATTATTATCGGGGCTGGACCTGGTGGGTATTCTGCTGCACTTTATGCTGCGCGATATAACCTGAAAGTTTTAGTTATAGGGGCCATGCCCGGTGGAACAGCAGCGACGGCGCACAAAATTTGCAATTATCCTGGGTTTGAAGAAATTACTGGTTTAGAGTTAATGACGAAGATGATTAATCAAATAAAAAAATTAAATGTTGAAATAAAACAAGAAGAAGTTATGGATATAAAAAAACAAGATCTTTTCAAAATTAAAACAAACAAAAATGAATATTTTGGGGAAAAAATTATTATTGCTACTGGCTCGCAAAGAGCGAAATTATGTTTGGAGAGAGAGGAAGAGTTTGAAGGAAAAGGAATTAGTTATTGCGCAACATGTGATTCTGGATTTTACAAAAACAAAATTGTTGCTGTTGCTGGCGGCGGAAATGCTGCACTAACTGCTGCTCTGCTTTTGGCGAGTGTTGCGAAAAAAGTTTATATTATTTATAGAAGAGAAAAATTTTTCAGAGCAGAAAAAGAATGGGTTGAGGGTGTTGAAAAAAATGAAAAAATCACATGCTTATTTAATGAAGAGATTACAAGACTTGAAGGAAAAGATAAATTGGAAAAAATACAGATAGGTAATAAAAAAGAAATTAAAGTTGATGGTCTGTTTGTGGAGATTGGGGGAATTTCCAATTTAAAACTTGCGAAGATTTTGGGAATTGAACTTGAAGGAAATTTTATCAAAGTTGACAAAGAGAAAAGAACAAATGTAAAAGGGGTTTTTGCTGTTGGGGATGTTACGAATAATCCATTGAAACAAATTGTTACTGCTTGCGGAGATGGTGCTATTGCTGCTTTTGAAGCATATAAAGATATTGTAAAAGAGAAAAAGAAATAATGGAGAAAATAAATTCAGACAATCTTGAAAAAGCATTGAGCAACGACGAGAAAAAAGAAAATGCCATGATGACAAAAGAGCAAGAAATTGCTTTTCATCAGGGTGCTTTGAATACTCTTGTGAATGAAAGAAATGAGTTATTTAAAATGATTCAGAATGTTGAGATAATTATGCAGGCACACCTGAAACAACTTGAAGAATTAGGTGTAAAAATCAAGAAAAACAAACTTTAAAAAGATTCTTGATTAAAAATTTAGAAGTAGAAAAATTTTTAAAAGGAGATTTGCTTGGGGTTTTGAAGAAACAGAAAAACATTAATATTAAAGATTATTAGTTTCTTAATAAAATGGATATACCAATAGATATTTCGCACCAAGCAATGGGTTATGATAGAACCGCGACTATGTTTTCACCAGAAGGACATTTGTTGCAAGTTGAATATGCAGAAAAAACAGTGCGTCTTGGAACAGCCAGTATTGGAATGGTTTGCACTAATGGTATCTTTATTCTAGCTGACAAAAGAATTCGCGATAAATTAATTGTAAAAAGTTTCGCGACGAGAATTTCTGAAATTGATTCACACATTATTGCAAGTGTTGCAGGAATTGTTGCTGATGCACGCGTTTTGATTGAAAGAGCACAGGTGATTGCACAGCAAAATCGGGTTACTTATGATTCTCCTGTTGAACCAGAAATTATTATAAAAGATATTTCAAATATAAAACAGCAATTCACGCAATATGGCGGGGCAAGACCATTTGGTGTTTCAATGATGCTTGCTGGAATAAACAGGAAAAAACCAGTTCTTTATACAAGTGATGTTACTGGAAATTATCAATCATATCATGCAAATGCAATTGGCGAAGGTGATGAAAGAATTCGGGAAAAACTACGAGAAGAATATAAACAAGAAATGACAATAAAACAAGGTGTCAAACTCGTATTAAAAATTTTAGAAGAAATAAAAGGAAAAGAATTTGATATCAACGGGCTTGAAATCTCATATATTGAAATTGACAATTTGAAAATTAAAAAATTAGAAGGTAAAGAAATTAAGGAATTATAAAATGAGATTAGGAAAAATTTCTGGAGCAGTATTTTTATTAAATTTATTTTTACCTCAGTATACTATGATGGTGAGGTTTTTTTAATTAAAAAAAATTAATGCATCTTGAAGAGCAGAATAAAATTTTAAAAAACTATGGAGATGTGATTCAAGAAAAAAAGAGAAAAGGAATAATGAACTTACCTTATTATCCTCCTGAAAAAAATACAAGGGAAATCATAAGTGTATAAAATGACCAACACAATCGCGCGAATAAAAAAAGCAGGAAAGCATTTTGAAATTATTGTTGACTTAAATGAAGCATTGAAATTCAAAAAAGGCGAGAGCAATTTTATTGAAGCAGAAGGTGACAGAATTTTTACTGATTCCAAAAAAGGACAGGTACCATCTGAAAAAGATTTGAAAGAAGCGTTTGGGACGACGGACATAAATGAAATAGTTAAAAAAATTGTTAAAGGAGGGGAAGTTCAAACAACACAGGAACATCGCGACGCTGAGCAGGAAAAAAAGTTCAGGCAAATTGTTGATTTTATTTCAAGGAATGCAATTGACCCGCAAAGTGGAAATCCAATCACAAGCGAAAGAATTAAAAACGCAATTGAACAATCAAAAGTAAATATTAAGAACACATCAGTGGAAAACCAGATTAATGATGTTCTTGCTGAAATCAGCAAAATTATTCCAATAAAAATTGAAACAAAGCATGTCAGGATTGTTGTTCCTGCAATGCATACTGGAAAAGTTTATGGATTAATTTCACAATACAAAGAAAAT
>CAZEFN010000062.1:0-6315 GCA_964511585.1 Candidatus Woesearchaeota archaeon | reverse complement strand
GAACCAACAGCCTAAACAACTTTATTTAATATGAATTTTTTTTTAAATAAAAAAGGGATATCTGGAGTTATTGTTGTTATGATATTAATTGCTATTGCAATTGTTGCAATAGGAATTGTATGGTTTACAGTAAATAATCTTTTAAATAAACAGATTGAAGGAATTAGCTCTTCATCAGATTGCCTGGGAGTTTTGCTTGATATAAAATCTGTTGGGAATTGCTCTTCTGGTTCTACTTCTTGTAATGTTACTGTTGAAAGAAAATCCGGAGGAGAGGATATTGATGGGGTGCGTGTAATAGTTAGTGATGGTTCTAGCACTTTAAGCGGAGATTATACTGGTTCACTTGGACCACTTGAAATGACAACTATTTCTGCAACTGGTTCTGCACTTGATGGAGATGCGACAACTGCAAAAGTTGCTGCATTAATTAATTCTGACTCTGGAGAAACATATGTTTGTGAAATAATCGATGTATATGATTATTAATTAGTTTCCCAAAACATTTAAAAAAATAATTTAATTCTTTAATTAATGAAAAAGAGCCAATTAATCACAATCTTAATAATCCTCGCAGTTTTAATTCTCGCGTATTTTTTAATTTTTAATAAAAATACAAACACCGACGCTGAAACTGCGAAATGCATTGGAGAAAATTCTGTTCTGTATACTCAACTCGGTTGTCATGCATGCGGAATTCAGGAGGAAATGTTCGGCGATAATTATGGATATCTCAATGTGGTTGACTGCTTTTATGAAAGAGAAAAATGTTCTGACATAACAGGAACGCCGACGTGGAAAATCAACAGAGAAAATTATCGCGGTGTGCAATCAATTGAAAGATTAAAAGAGGTTACAGGGTGTTAAAATAAAATGGACTGCATAACTCAGTGTACAATTCCGAAAATAACTGCACTTGCTTTAGCCGACGCTGTTAATCCGTGCGCAATTGCTGTTCTGACAATGATTTTAATGGCTATCTTAATTCAGAATCCAGACAAGAGAAAAAAAGTTTTGTTCGGCGGAATTGCATTTGTATCTGCGATTTTCATTGGTTATTTATTTTACGGATTAATCATAATCCAGTTTTTCAAAACATTTGCAGAAATTTTAAGACAAAATTCGTCTCTGATTTACAACTCACTTGCAATTCTCGCAATGTTAATTGGTGCCCTTAATATAAAAGATTATTTTATGTATAAGCCAGGCGGTGTTGCAACTGAAATGCCAATCTGGATGCGCCCGCGCGTAAAAAAAATAATTGGAGAAGTAACGTCGACAAAAGGTGCTTTCATAATTGGATTTTTAGTCACAATTTTTCTTCTTCCATGCACAATCGGCCCTTATATTGTCGCGTCAGGAATTCTATCAGAACTAGGGACAATAGGAGCAATCCCGTGGCTGTTATATTATAATCTAATTTTTATTCTTCCTATGTTAATCATCGTGGGATTAATTTATTGGGGATTTGCAAAAGTTGACGATGTCGCTGGTTGGAAAGAAAGAAATATCAAACGGCTTCATTTAATTGCTGGAATTCTGCTATTCCTCGTCGGTGTGGCGTTGTTGGTTGGATGGATTTGAATGTATTTTATAGGATAACAATTAATTTAAAGTCAAATTTGATAAGAAATTTATGGTTATAGAAAAAATTTCTTCTAAAAATCAAATTTCTAAAAAAGAGATTCATCAAAGACTTTCATGGGATGAATATTTATTGAGGAAAAAAACCTAAAGACTTTTGAGGGGTGCTATAAGCATTGAAGGCGGAACAATTTATTGCACACATATTCCCTGTTTAATGTGTGCAAAGCAGATAATAAATTCTGGATTAAAAGAACTCGTTTATTATTTTGATTATGAAGGCTCAAAAGGTTCACTTGAATTCTTAGAAAAATGTGGAGTTAAAATAAAAAAAATTACCCGCCCAAAAAACATAATTAATTTTAAAGATTAAAAGTATAATTAGATCCAATTTAATATACAATCAAAAACCACAACAATCCTTAAAAAATATTTTTTCTCTTTAATTCATGAGCAAACTAACAAAAATATTAAATGATAATAAAAAATTTACTCTGGCAAACTGCACATATCTTGCATGCTCATTTGTAGATTTTGCTTCAACAGCTTTTGGTATTGAAACAGAACAAATTAGAGAAATAAATCCTATAATACAGAATTACATTTCAGAGTTTGGAACTTATGGAATTTTAATTCCAAAAGCAATCTTCGCATATGGCTCTCTTTTATTATTAAACATAGTTGATGATAAACCCCTCCTTAGAAACAAAATAAAATTTAAATCAAAACCAGTTATTTATGTATCTTCAGCAATTACTGCCACAACAGGATTGAGCTGGTTATTATCTAAATATTTCCTTTCTTAAATTCCCGCCATCATCTCATTATGCCCCACCTGCACAATCAAATCAACTTTGATTTCCGACGGCAAAACAGGAGTATCACAAGCACCAAAGCAATTCCCCAACCAAATTAAAAATTCAACGCCTTTTATTTTTTCTTCTAAAAAATCAACAATAGCAGTTGCATACGGCTTCAATCCGTCGCTAAATTGTAATAAAACCCTTTTGCATTTTTGCTTTTTTATCTCTTGAATTATTTTATCAAAATCTATTTCATAAATTTTTTCCAAATCACTAATTGTTTTCATGAAAAATGAATACAAGGAAGATTTTTATAATTTCCGTTGCGATACTCTTTCTTAAGTTCTTTTAAAAATTTCCTTCGCTGTTCTTTTGAAAACCCATAAAAACTAATTTCTTTGTCAGAACTAAATCTTTTTTTAGCTAATTCCTCTAAACTCAATAAAACTTCCTCTGCACAAGAAACAGGCATACCAATTATCACATCATTCATTTGAGATTCTTCTTCATAACCCATCATAATTAATAAATCCAAACCATAATTATTTTTATGAAGTTGTATTTCTCTTAATCTTTCTTCAATCATAAAAATTATATCCCTTAAAACTTAAAAACAATTCTATTCTAGAGTATATATGAAAAGAGGGATAAAAAACTGGACAAAATTAATTTTCTTTCTCTATTTATTTGTATTTTCAATTGAACTTATTAAAAAAACCTCTTTATTACTTGCTCCTTTTTTTAAAGAATTTTTATTGAATTCCATTACTCCCTTAAAAGCAATTTGTGTTGGATGGTTCACGACTTCAATTTTTCAGTCATCAGGAGCAATTGGTTCAATTACCGCTGCATTCGCGGGAAACGATTTAATATCTTTATCGACGGCAATCTACCTTCTTGCAGGAACTTCTATTGGTGCAACAATTACTGCATTAATTATTTCGTTAATAATTGTTGCAAAAAAACGGCGCGACTTTCGGCATGGATTTGAAATTGGTTTATGTTACACAATTTATAATATAATTTTAATTTCAATAATTTTATTGCTGGAATACTTTTTCAAGATATTTTCAAGAACTTCGATGATAATAGCAGAATTTCTATTCAAAAAAATATCTTTTTTTCATATTCCAAATATAGTTGAAACATTTACCTCTCCTATAATAAATTTCTTATTAATAAAAAATAATTACGCCCTGGCATTTGTAATTGCATTTGTATTTTTAATTTTCTCTTTAAAGTATATAGGAAAATCAGTAATAGACGTTCTTGGAGGAGAAGAAAAATCCCGCTCATTCATAAACAAATATTTTGAATCAAAATACAAAGCATATTTTATCGGTGTGATTTTGACTGCAATTGTTTTTTCTTCAGGAATTACAATTGGTTTGTTAGTTCCCCTCGCTGTCGCGCGTTTGATTAATTTAAAAAAAGCAATTCCTTTCATAATCGGCGCTCGCCTTGGAACATCTACAGACATTTTTTTAGCGTCATTAATAATCAACCAACCATCAGCACTTGCAGTGGCAGTTGCCTATTTCTTATTTGGAGTATTAGGAACAATAATTTTTCTTCCAAATACAGAATTATTATTTAAAATTACAAAACACATTTCTAAAAAAACAATCCATGTTTCAAGAAAAAAAGCATTATTTGTTCTTCTTGCATTTATCTTAATTCCTCTTGCAATAATTTTATTCTTTTAATTATAATCAAAAACCTTTTAACTTAATTCTTTGTCTTATCTATATGACAACCAGACAGCCGATAGTAACAGTGTGTGGACATGTTGACCACGGAAAAACATCAATACTGGATAGTTTGCGGGCAACATGCGTGCAGGAAGGCGAAGCAGGAGGCATTACTCAAAAAATTTCATTTACAAAATATCCTATTGAACAATTAAAAAAATCATGCCCTTTAATTGAAAAATCAAATATAAAATTAAATATACCGGGGTTTCTTTTTATAGATACGCCAGGACACGCTGCATTTACAAACTTGCGAAAACGCGGCGGCTCCCTCGCTGATTTGGCTGTTTTAGTAATTGACATAAATGAAGGAATCAAACCACAAACAGCAGAAGTAATAAAAATTCTCCAGCACAACAAAACACCTTTTTTAATAGCACTAAACAAGATAGACAATATTTCTGGATGGAAAAAACAATCTGAAGAACTCAGGGAAAATATTGAACTCCAATCAACAATAACAAAACAAACATTTGACGAAAGATACATGGTTTTAATTGGTTCTCTGAATGCATATGGTTTTGACGCTGATTTGTATTACAACATTTCAGATTTCACGAAAAAAATCGCACTTGTTCCTTGTTCTGCAAAAACAAAAGAAGGAATTCAGGAATTAATAATGATGCTCTGTGGTTTAAGCCAAAAATATCTTGGTGATAAATTAACTCTTAACAAAAATGCAAAAGGAGTCATGCTTGAAATAAAAAAAGAAAAATCCACAAATTATATAGAAGCAATACTCTACGACGGGGAACTCTCGCGAACATCCCAGATTGCAGTTGCAAATTTTGAAGGAGAACCAATCCTGACAAAAATAAGAATTCTTGAAGAAATAGAACCGCTTTGTGCAAAATTCAGACCAAAAGAAAAAGTTCAGGCATCAACAGGAATCCGCATGCAACTAATCAGCAAAACTGAAATTCTCCCAGGCATGCCATTTGAAATTTTCAACAATAATCTGGAAGAACTTAAAACAAAATTCAAAAAAGAAATTTCAGAAAATATCCATACCCAAAAACAAGGAATCATTGCAAAAGCAGATTCACTTGGAAGCTTGGAAGCATTGCTTGTCTTGTTAAAAGAAAAAAACATTCCCGTAGTAAAAGCAGGAATCGGGAACATCAGTAAGACAGATATAATTTCTGCAAAAGCAAATCGCGAAATAAACGAACTCGACGCCGTAATTGCCGGGTTTAATATTTCCGTCGACGAAGATGCAAAAGAGATAAAAGGAAATTTAAAAATAATTTCAAATGATGTTATCTATAAACTAATTGAAAACTTAATTGAATTCCGTCAGGAAAAGGCAAAAGAAATTGAGAAAAAAAGATTAATGGAACTTGCAACAATCTGCAAGGTTGAAATTCTTCCGCAATATATTTTCAGGAATTCTAATCCTGCAATATTCGGCGTCCGCGTCGACGGAGGAAAGTTAAAATCAGGATTAAATTTAAACAACGAGCAGGGAGAAAAAGTCGGAAGATTAAAAAATATCCAGTCAGAAAACAAGTCAGTTGAAGAAGCAACAGAAAAAATGGAAGTCGCGATTTCAATTCCAGGAGTAAATTTTGAACGACAATTGAAAGATATAAAATTTCTTTATTCTGAAATTTCAGAATCTCAATTCAGGAAATTCAAAAAAAACAAGGACTTGCTTTCTGAAAACGAGAAAAAAATTCTTCAGGAAATCGCAGTAATCCGAAGGCAAAAAAAAGAGGATTGGGGTATTTGATTAATATTCTCCAACACCACAAGATTTAAAAAAGTGTTCTTACTTTAAAATTACAATGACAAACCTAACTAAGATAACTGAAACAGACACAGAATATATTATTGTTAAGGGAAATCTTGAACTTACAGAAGATTTTAAGACAGATAAAAATTTAATTGTAAAAGGAAATATTTTAGGTAAAGACAAGGAAAGATATAATCTTCGTGCTCGGAATATTTATGCTCGGGGGGATATTGGTGCTCGGGATATTGATGCTATTATGGATATTGGTGCTCGGGGGGATATTTATGCTCGGGATATTATTTGCGAAGAAAGAATTAAAAAATATACAGGTGTAAAAACAATGGCGAGAATTTTTATAGAAAATAAATCAAAATTAGAACGAAAAAAATAGAAATAAGAGGATAAATAAACACTCAGTTAAAAATTCTTTTCGTCTTGTAAA
>CAZEFN010000061.1:0-2851 GCA_964511585.1 Candidatus Woesearchaeota archaeon | reverse complement strand
TTGCATTTTAATTTTTAAAGAATCCTTGCTTAATGAAAAATCATAAGCAGGAGTTGTAGCACTTACTCCGCCACCAGAAGTTGAACTCGTCGACGAGCTCGTCGACGTGCTTGTTGAAGAAGAGGAATCAGCAACACAAACTCCGTCCTGACAAGTATATCCTGAAGCACACGCACAATCCACAGCACAACCAGAACAATTTTCATTTTCACTGCACACACCATTACCACAATATTCTCCTTCTAAAATTTCTAAATAAATATTTGCTTCAGAAGAAGCTCTGGAAGTCATCTTATCTTTTTCTGAAAAATCAAATATCCCTGCAAAATTAGCAGATAAAAGAAAAACCAAAACCCCTAAAAATAAAAATAAAACTATTTTTTGTTTCTCCTCTTCCATTAAGAAAAATACACATTCTGTTTTAAATATCTTTCCAAGATTTCTTTATTGTTATTATAAAATTTCCAGAATAATTTCCTTCTTTTTTTTCAGTAAGAACATTTGTGCTTAAATTTATTTCCTTGCTTTCTCCAACATCAAGAAAAATTATTTCATTAATTGAAAA
The DNA here is from genome assembly GCA_964511585.1 of Candidatus Woesearchaeota archaeon. Lineage (GTDB taxonomy): Archaea > Nanobdellota > Nanobdellia > Pacearchaeales > GW2011-AR1 > ARS1301. The sequence continues at coordinate 2,286 of CAZEFN010000061.1, read as the reverse complement.
AAAATCTTTAATATTTCCTTCAATATCAATCTCAACTCTAACAGGAAAATTATAGTTATTATCAATTTTCAGTGTTCTCATAGAACTTGCACCGACGGTGATAGTTCCAAAAGATAATTTATCTGTATTAATATCAAAACCAATAACATCTCCAACACTTAAACTCGCAGGAATTTTCACTTTTTCAAGAATAACTTTTTGCTTTAAATATATTGAAAAAGAAAATAACAGCAAACAAAAAATAAAAATAAAAATAATAAACTTATCTCTTTTTTCCATTTTTCCAAAAATATTTTTTAATAACAATCAGAAGAATTACAATCAATAAAATAATTCCGGCAACAATGAATAAAATCATTTTCACACTAGATTCTTTTTCTATAAATTCTATTTCAATTAATTCACTTGAACTTTTTCCAACATTTTTTCCATAATAGATAAATGTCAGATTTGCAGAATAAAAGCCCTTTTCAAAATTATCTGTCTCAAAAAAACCAACAATATTTTTTCTTTCCCATGGTTCTAATGTAGTTGAGGAAGTTTCAAATTCTGCAAAAGTTCCGGAATTATTAAAAATAAAAATTTCTGCATAAACCCCGTCGATGTTATCATTCCACCCACTTTCAATTTCTAAATTTAATCTTTGGATGCCTCCAATTTCTATTTGCTTTGTGTAATTAACAAGATTTATACTTAACTCTCCAATTTTAAATGTGGACTCTGAAATTGCCAGTTTTCCATAATCAACAATTGCCAGTGCACTATAAGTTCCAGGATTATAACCAGAAGTATCGAGTGATTTTTCTAATTCTATTTTCTCCTGACTCTTTATTTCCCTGTTCATAAAATAAAGTGTTTCAATTGTTTTGTTGCCAAAATTAATATCTATTTTTGGAGTAACATTAACATCTTCTTTTCCCTTGCTTATTATTCCTAACTTAAAATTAACCGGCTCTCCTGAATTTACATTATGAGATGAAAGTGAAGTTTCAATATATTTTCCAGGATAAGGAACATTGATATCAATCACTGCCTGAATCGTAACAGATGTTCTAATCATAGCCCCAGAAACCTCTAAATCTTTTTCACTAACTACTTCCTTAACTCCAATAAGTATTCTGTGTCTCCCTGGTTTTTCTATAATCATAGGCAAATTAACACTTGCTGTGAAACTGCCTCCTCCGACAAGTTTGTCCTTATCAAGTTTAACAGAATCATTAAGGTCTCCTGCAACATAAAGTTCAAATTCAGTAGAAGGATTATTATGAGAAACAGTATAAGTTATTTCTGTTTCAAAACCAGGCACAAAATTCGCTTCAACTTTTGCAGGACTCACTCCAAGAGCAGAAACAAAATTTATTAAAAAAATAAAAATCACAAATACAAAAATAAACTGAATAAATCTCCTCTTCATAATTATTAAATCTAAAATATCTTTTTATATTTTGCTAAAATAAATTAAAAATTAAATAGGAGTTCCAGTTGCAGTTATCACTGCACTTTTTGCTCCAGGTACAGCATCTTCTGGAATTACTAATTGCACATCAACATCAATTGCATCAGCAGCGTCAACAAACCCAAAATTACTGCAAGCCAATACTTGCCCGCCTGTTGTAGAAGTATAAGAACTCATATTATTAGCAACACAGGAATTACTTTCATTATTTGTAACTTTTAATTTATAAGTTGGTCCTGTTCCACCAATAAAATTAGCAGCAGTGCTGGAAGTAAGATAAACAGTAACATTTGTATTTCCGTCATTTCGAAGAGTAAGTCCTTGTGAAACAGCTGTCCAGTTTCCGTCAGTAACAGTTCCTTCTGAATCAATAGTCGCTGAAGTCGGGGCTTCATCAACAGCACCACTCCCCCAATTAATTACATTTGTTATAAATTCCAAACTTGCCTGTGAAGCAATTGTTAAATTTGCAGTTCCAGTATCTGTTGCATTACCTGTTGCATAGCCAGTTAATTCCCTAAAATCACCAAACTGAAATATCAAATTTGCAAAAGCAACAGCTACTGCAATAACTGCAATAATCATAAGCACATTAATTGTTTTCATTTGATGTTTTTGTTTTATTTGGATTTTCTAAAATAATTAAACCAATATTACTGGATTGAGATTCTTCATCATAATTATTTTCTTTTGAAAAATTATCTGAATCAACAGAAGAAATAATTGCAATGGAAAACACTGATAAAAATATTACTAAAACCAAAATTCCAATATAAATTTTTTCTTTATTCATTTTATTATCTTATTCAAGGGAATTCCTTTTTTAAACA
>CAZEFN010000060.1:0-6791 GCA_964511585.1 Candidatus Woesearchaeota archaeon | reverse complement strand
AGCAGGACAGCCAATGGTAATCACTTCTACAATCACAAACATCGGCGATGAAACATCAACTTACACAATTAATGCAGCAACAACTTATGCTGGCTGGGCAAATTCAGTTGAAATTTCACCGCAAACATTAATAGTTGCTTCAGGAAATTCAGGACAAGTAACATTCAAATTTGATGTTAAAAAAGAAGCGTTTGGAACCAACAACTTTGATATTGAAGTTCTTTCAGAAAACCAGATTGTAAGGACACAGCCTGTATCTGTTCAGATTGAAAAATCAGGTTTTAGTTTAACAGGTGGCGCAATCTCAACAACAACTTACTTAATCACTGGTTCAATAATTACGGTTTTGATTTTAATAGCAATTGTTATCTTGATTATTAGATTGATTAAATAAAATGTCAATAACAGATTCTGATAAGATAAGAGGAGAAATTTCTTTTGCCTCTTTGTGAATTCATCTAAAACTTTGCTTAGTGAGTTGGATTCAGAAAAGATTGAAAAAATCAGAACAAAAATAAAAGAAAAAATTTATTAAACCACCACAACTATAATTAAATAGGTAATAAAAATGCCAAACAAAAAAAAGAGGATAAATAAAAACCCAACCTTCCAGTCAGGGGCGAAGCAGGAAAAATCTGTATATTATTATAAATTAATAATCATTTCTATAATTTTTTTGATGTTATCAATTCAAGGAGTTTACTCTTCTTCTTTAACAGATATTTTTTCAGGAACATCTTCTGAATCATCTAATATAGAAATTAATTTTCAGGGCGACCAACAAAAAATAACTGATATCTTAAAACAAGAAATAAAAATCATTGGAACAAAAGATTCTAAAAAAATTCCAGTAATTATTCAATTTAATACAAAACCAACAAATTCTCATATTAATAGTTTAGAAACTCTGGGTGCTAAAATAAAATATAAATACGGGATAATAGATGCTGTTGCTTTATCTATTTCTTCTGATCTAATTGAACAAATTTCTCAGATGAGTTTTATTAAATCCGTTGAATACGATGCAGAAACAAGAATCGTTCTTGCACAAAGTGCATTGCAAATAAAAGCAAATAGAGTTTGGTTAGAACATGGAATTGAAGGTAAGAATATTAGAATAGCAGTTCTTGATACTGGGATTGATAATAATCATCAGGATTTGCAAAATGTTATCTTAGAAAAAGATTTTACTGGCGAAGGAACAGATGATGAACATGGACATGGAACTCATGTAGCTTCAATAATTGCTGGTTCTGGAAAAAGTTCAGCTGGTTTATATAAGGGAATCGCCTCAAAAGCAAGTTTAATGGATATTAAGGTTTTGAACAAACAGGGTTCTGGAAGATTATCAGACACAATTGCTGGGATAGAGTATGCTGTTATGAATAATGCCGATGTTATATCAATGAGTTTAGGAGCCATAATTCCTTGCAATGGTTTGGATGCAACTTCATTGGCATCTGATGTTGCAGTTAAAAAAGGCATTGTTGTAGTTGTTGCAGCTGGAAATTCAGGTCCATTACCCGGAACAATTGGTTCTCCCGGGTGTGCAAGAGAGGTAATAACTGTCGGTGCTGTTGATCATCTTGATAAGATTGCCGTTTTTAGTTCAAGAGGCCCGACATTAGATGGCAGAGTTAAGCCAGATATTGTTGCTCCTGGCGTTTTAATTACTGCTGCAAAATCTGGAGGAAGCTATACTATTATGTCTGGAACATCAATGTCAACTCCAATGGTTTCTGGGGTGGTTGCTTTGATTTTATCTAAAAATCCTGGCTTAAGCCCAGAACAAATTAAAAATGTTTTAAAAGAAACTGCAAAAGATTTAGGTGAAGATAAAAATATACAAGGAGCTGGGAGAGTTGATGCTTATTTATCTTTTACAAAAGCATCTGGCTTGGAGCCACAATCAGAAGAAGAAAAGCAGAAAAAAACAGAAGAAGCTAACAAAAAAGAAGCAGAAGAAACAGCAAAGGAAAGCGGAGAAATTGATGAATCTAAGAAAGTTGATGAAGATACAAGAAATAATCAAAAATATTATGTTGTCAGGGGAGATAAACAAGATGAAAATAAAATAAAAATAATTGAAGTTTGGGTTAATGCTGATACAAAAAATATAGATTTTATTGAGGGGATAAACTGGCTACAAGCATTTGTTAGAGATTTTATTAGGATGTTAAAAAATTTGTTGGATAAAATAATTTAAAAGACATGAAAAAGAGTTAATGATTTATTTATCTTTTTTCTTAGGAGTAACGATTGTTTTTATTTTTGCTAGCTTTTTTTTACCAGATAGTTTTTTCGCTCCACAAAATGAGATTATTAATTATATTCTGATTTAAAACAATATGAAGAAAACCTTCCTTCATCTATTCATGCAAAAAATCACGGATTTCCAGAATGTTACTATAAATCTCAGAGAGAAATTCCCGCCCTTATTAAAAAAGCAAGAGAGCATGGATTAGACCAATTTGAGAAAATTTCAAGCATAATTAACAATCTAGAAAAAAATTTGTTTTCACAAGAATCTTCTTAAATTATTTAAACTTCTTTTCTTTAATCTTTAATGAAAAAATTTCAATCAATTATCCTGCGTTATGCAATTCTCCTCGCAGTTGCTTTTCCAAATCTTTATTTATTTTATTTTATCTTTACTCCATTAACAATTTATTTTTCCTATTTTCTTCTAAATATTTTTTTTGAAGCAACACTTTCTGGAAATTCAATTTTAATTCCCCCGTGCTTTGAAATAAAATTTATCGAAGCATGCGTCGCTGGCTCTGCATATTATCTTTTGCTTGTCCTTAATCTATCAACTCCAAAAATAAAACAGCGAGGTAAATCAATAATTTATGCTTTTGCGGCTTTTTTTGCCTTGAATATAATCAGGATTTTTGTTCTTTCTCTGATGTATGTAAATTCTTCAGATTTTTTTGATGCAACTCATAAAATTCTTTGGTGGCTCGGCTCAACGATTTTTGTCGTCGGAATATGGTTTGCAAATGTAAAATATTTCAAGATTAAGTCAATTCCTTTTTTCTCTGATTTTAAATATCTTAAAAAACAAATATGGAAATCCTGAGTTCATTTGTTTCTGTAATTTTATCCATAATAAACACCTTTAGTTATGCCGGAATTTTTTTAGGCATGACTCTTGAAAGTTCTTTTATTCCTTTTCCTAGCGAAGTAATTTTAATTCCAGCAGGAGCATTAATCGCACAGGGAAAAATGTCTTTTGCATTTGTTTTTCTTGCAGGGCTTTTGGGCTCCCTTGCCGGTGCATTAATAAATTATCTTCTTGCACTTTATCTTGGAAGAACAGCTGTTGAATTATTATTGGAAAAACACAGGAAGTTCTTTTTTCTCAGCAAAGCAAAATTAAAAAAATCCGACGATTATTTTCAAAAACACGGCGAAATAACAACTTTTGTCGGACGATTAATTCCAGTAGTTCGCCAGTTAATTTCTCTTCCAGCAGGTTTTTCAAAAATGAAATTATCTAAATTTATTTTATTTACTTCGTTGGGTGCAGGTCTTTGGGCTTTTATTCTGATTCTAATCGGCTATTTTTACGGGAGTACAATAAGTTCTTCTTCAAAATTAATCACAACATTAATTATTCTCTCAATAACTCTTCTTGCTATTATTATTTACCTGACTCACTTTATTCCAAAGAAGAAATCCTGCCCTTGACTTTATTCACCTCGACAAATGTTTCAACCATAAATTTTTCAGTTGCTTCAAGTATTTTGCAATTGCTTATTGTCATTTCATAACACGCCTCGCTGTTTTCAATAATTTTCGTCTCATTTCCCCCAGCAATATTCAGATAAACATATCTTCCAAATTCATCACAAGTCGCACCCTCATCTTTTATAACATTAGCACCGATGACATTCCATAATTTCACAAGATTTGCAATTGCAATAACCTCGTCGCCGTCGCATTTCATCTCACTCATATTAATTACAACATTTTTTAATAATCGAATTTTCCCATCAAATTCAACTGCTTCTAATTTTCGCGGGTCATTTCTAAGAAAAAAATTATAGTCCCTAATTTCTCCTTGGTAATAAACAGGAAGACTTGTTTTATATAATAATAATTTTCCTTCTTTTGTTAATTCAAATTTTGTATTCTCATAAGTAAACTTGCTCATTGATTGCATGAATAAAATAACCGCAACAAATCCGACGACAAGCATGCCCAACCCAATAAACACATTTCTTAATGTTTTGTTTTGTTCTTTCAAATCTTTTGCAGTCGCGTGTTTGCTTTCTAAATCCCCACAACTTTTCACAACTTTTTCTTTATCTTTTCCTTCAACTTCAAATATCTCGCAAACTTTTTCTTCATCTGCTTTCTTTTTAGAAACTCTTTTCTTGCTTGTCCTTTTTTTAGTTGTTTTCTTTTTCTCAGCCATTTAATTTCTAGTTAATTTACTTTTTAAAGATTATCTAATTTATCAAGCCAATTGCCTTATACAAGAACTCGTCGGTGATTTTGACTAAATCCTCTTTTTTTCCTGTTATAAAAACACAGCTTTCATTTTGGATAATATTTGTTTCATTTGATTCCTGAATTATAATAAATCTCTCCTCGCATGTTTTCACAGGCAAATCCTTTTCGCATTTTTCAAAACAGGCATCCTGAATTCTTCCGGCAACTTTCTGTAGGTTCTGATAAATCTCCAATCTTGAAATTTCATCTTCTGAATAAACATAAATCGGCTCCCCAATATATTTATTTAAACTATCAACTTCTCCGTCAATATAATTGACTTCTTTTGGGTTATATCTAAAAACAAAATCAACACCCCCAATATTCGCAACCCAGTAATTATTGCTCTTAAAAAATTCAACACCATTATAAATGATTTTATCGTCGCTGTTTTCACTTGTCCCAAAATTTCCAACAACAACTCCGAACACACTTCCGAACATCACAACAACTAAAATAATTCCAACAATTATCTGGTTTCTTTTTCGCCTTTTTGCCTCACTTTGTTTTGAAATTATTTTTCTCATTTTTTAACAAATCCTTTTTTATCTTTAAAATTTCGCTCTCTAAATCAGGAAGGTAATTTTTAATTATCCCCCACACCCTATCAACATTAACTCCAAAATAAATGTGTGCAAAAAAGTTTCTGCTTGCGATAAAATCGTCCCATCTGATAGAAGGATAATTATTTTTTATTTCTTCAGGGAGTTTTTTCATTGATTCTCCTATTATCTCTAATCTTCTTATAACTGCATCCTGAAGTTTGATATCTCTTCTGAATTTTTCTAATGAAGAATTTTCAATATATCTTCTAATTAATTTAATTGCCTCAAGGATGTCCTCAAAATAAAGATTCAGGTTTCTTTTCATAAAATTCTTACCTCTTCTTTTAAAATCTGATTTTTTATTAAAGGTTTTATTGTTGCATATTCAACTAAATCTACATTTCTTTTAATTGCTTTTTCAAGTTGGATTTTCATTCTTGCTAAATCAAGTAAACTATAATCTTTATCCACTTCAATCAAGATATCAATATCGCTGTTTTTTTTATTTTCCCCTCGAGCATAGCTCCCAAAAATTCCTGCTTTTTTGACTTTATTTTTTTTCAAAATTTTTTTAATCTTTTCTTTTAGATTATCCATAAAATAAAATAATCCTCTTCTTTAAAAGATTTTTCATAGTTCTCACTAACTCTCAAAAAATTTATTCAAAAAATTCTTCAACTTCTGGTTTTTTTAATTTTAGGAATTTATCACAAACTTTTTTCAGGTGAAAAGAGAATTTATGTTCAAAACCAATATTTTCAACTTTCTTTCCTATCTCTTGCACAGCATTAATCGCAGGAACAAAATCTCCGTCAGAAGAAACCAAAATTGCTGTATCATAAGCATTATTGTAAGCAAGTTTAACCATATCAACAGCTAAATGAATGTCATCTTCTTTAACTTGGTAAATTATTTTTCCATTGATTTTAATTTTTTGCATTCTGCATAAAATCAATTTGAAGTTTGGAATCTCTCTCAATTTTTCAAAAAATTTTTGCTGAGAACGATAAGCTTCAAAATTTTTACTTATATCTAATGGACAATTGTAATAATAAACTCTTACTAAATTTCTGTTGCCGACAATCTTTTTCAGAAATTTTGGAAAACTAAAATCTGCTTGTTTTTCATCTGGGCATAATTGTTTTACTAAATGATATAAATTACTCCCATCAATAAAAATAATAATTCTCTCTTTTTCTTTATCCATAAAATTTTATAGAAAGAAAATTAATAAATGTTTAGATATGAAAACCCAGGTTTGCTAAAGAGCAATCCTGGGGGGTATATAATTATAATAAAAATTTGAGATTTATATAGTTTTCTATATCTTCATAGTTCTCACTAACTCTCAAAAAAAAAGAAAAAGAAAAATAAAAATTAAACTATTTACGCAACAATTGTAGCACTTGTACCTGAAGTTCCTTTGTATTCTTTGCTTGTATCAACTGTTTGTGTAGTTAAGTACTTAGCAGCATTGACAGTGTCAGCAACGTCATAACCTGCAACAAGTAAAGCAATTTTGCCTTCGTTTGTCAAGGTTGAACTACTGAAACTCTTAATCAAATATTGACCAGAGCCCACACCTGTTTTAGATGTGAAATCAGATGTACAATAAGCACCACCTAAAAGTGTAGCAGCAGCTGAATTAATACAGCTTCCACCGACGACAATTAAATTCTTTGTGCTTACAGAACTAACTTCTCTGTCTTTTACAAGAACCTCTCCAAGAGAACCACCTGTGCTTCC
>CAZEFN010000059.1:0-4497 GCA_964511585.1 Candidatus Woesearchaeota archaeon | reverse complement strand
CATTTTTTTCTTTTGCTAGTTCAGTAGAATAATTTACTACAGGAATAAAATGCCCTTCATAATGAGCATACCCATATTTGCTTGTCGGTTTTTTGTATTCCCCTTCGACAAATTTTCTTATTTCTTCCATAATATTTTTTTCCATCTTCTATAAAACCCCTTTCCTTTATATCAATTTATGAACAAAAAATCAATAATAATTTATTCTTTTGCGGCATTCGTTTCGGAGGTCGAGCGATGTTCACGAAACTTCCATGTCACCCTTGATTTTGAGTGGGCTCGCGAGTTTTTGAAAGATGCCGCCGTTCAGTGTTTTGAGGAGATGTTTCTTCAAAATCCAAAATTTTTACAGCCCGTGTTTTCAAATTCAGCATAGGAACCTTGCAATGATCCGGAGTGTTTCCAAATTTTTCCTGATAAGGAGTCATTGCTTCCCAGCAGGATACTGAAATAATTAAAATATTATTATAATATGAAACAGCACTTTTATGTGTATGAGCAGTTACAACAATATCTGGGATTTTTCTTATAATATGAGCATCTTTTTCAATAGGACAATACTGCCAGGATGCATGTGTTGGTGCCAAATGCCTGTGCTTCAAAAGATATTTTGTAATTTCTTCTGGTGTATTCATTGCTTTATTAACTAAAAGACGCATCACGCTATTTGCAAAATAAGGAAAAGAACAACCATGATAAGTCAGAACATCAAGACCGGAAAAATTTTTCCGTGCACCAATATTCACATAGGCCGGATTTCCAGTCATAATAACATTCTCCATATCATAAAGCGACCACGCGAACTTTTCATCCAAAACAGGCTGTGGTTCCATCAAACGCACACCATCATGATTTCCAGGAGAAATAATTATCTTAATATCTTTTCGGATTTTTCCAAGCATTTCAGCAAGTGCAACAAACTGCTCTTCTAAATTTTTAATCTCTAATTCATATTCCTGATTCGGATAAACACCAATACCTGTGACAATATCCCCAACAAGAAATAAATATTTTATTTTATTTACTTCAGGAGTATTAGGAAATTCACCATTTAAATAATCAATAAATTTCAAAAAACTCTTTTCTAAAAAAAGCTTGCTTCCAAAATGCAAATCTCCTATAAAAAGAGCATATTCCTCTACTTTTGCTTTTTTTCTTTCAGGCAATCCAACATCTGGAAAAACAACATCATTTGCAAAAAATATTTCTCTGCTTCCAGAACCAATAAAACCAACAACAGAATCAATAGCAAGTTCTTCTACTTTTTCGAGCAGTTCTTTTTTTTCTTTATTTATCAAAATATTAATTCTTCCTGTCAAATCCTCTATTTCTAAAATTATATTTTTATTCTTTGTCTTTCTTACCCCAAAAACAATTCCAATAAGAGAAACATTAGAGTGACTCCCTTGTAATTTATTTATAGAAACAAGATTTTTTAATTCAGAATGCTCCATTAAAAAAACCTTCATTTCATTAAATCTATTCCTAAAATAAGTAACAAAATCCTTAACTTCTAATTTTTTATATTCAATCTTATCTACAAAATCTGTTTTAACAAAAGAATCATTTAAATTTTCTTCAACTTTTTCAACAACCTCACTTTTTCTGCTTATCTCAATACTCAAACCAAGTTTAATTTTAAGATTTTCTAATTTTTGCTGTTTATCTGAAGGCAAATCAGAAAAGAATTTATTCACAACTTCTTTATTTTCAAAAAGTATTGTCTTTGTCAAAAATCTTTTTTGAGTGTATTTTCCAATTTTCTCTAAAAATAACTTAATTGATTCAGGGTCGTCCCCATGAAAAATATTAAGCACTTCTTTATCAACTAAAAGCCCCTTCTTCAAACAAAAATTAATTATTTCATTATTCATTTAAAATTAAGAGAATCCTCTAAAATTTTTTTTACTTGGTCAAGAATATCTCTTGATATTGCCATTTTAATTTCACGCATCCTGCCCCCTCTTCCTTTGGAAATAACTTTCACATTAATAATCCCAAACATATCAAATTCTTGTATAATATCCCCAACACGCCTCTGTGTTAAAACTTCTGTTTTAAAATCCTTGCATATTTCCTGATAATAATTATATATGTCTCCTGTAAAAACAGGACTATCTCTATTTTTATCAAGAAGATTAATAATAGAAGAAAGAACAAGCTGAAACTGCTTTGGCTCTGATTTAATAACATCAAGAATTTTGTCTCTTTCTATTTTGCTATTTGCTTCATCAATATATTTTAATAATAATTTCTTTGACTTATCTCTTTCAGCAAGCTCACCTGCAATCCTGAGCAAATCAAGTGCCCTGCGTGCGTCACCGTGTTCCCTGGCAGCAAAAGCCGCGCATTTTGCAATAACTCCTTCAGAAACAATATCTTTCTTAAAAGCCATCTCAGACCTCTTCTTTAATATTTCCTGCAACTGTAAAGCATTATATGGTGGAAAAACAATCTCTTCTTCAGAAAGAGAACTCCTCACTCTTGGGTCCAACTCATCTAAAAAAGTCAAGTCATTACTAATACCAATAACAGCTAACTGGGTTTTTGATAATTCAGAATTCAAACGAGTCAAATTATATAAAAAATCATTTGAAATCTTTTTTACTGCTTGGTCGATTTCATCAAAAATAAGAAGAATTAATTGCTTTTCCCCATCAATTAATTCAATAAATTTATTATAAACAGATTGGGTTGGCAAACCAGTAGAAGGAATTTCACCCCCAAATTTTTTAATTAATTCTGCTAAAATACGGTACTCTGTATCAGAAACTTTTTTTAACTTGCAATTAAGATACTCTATTTTTAACTTAAAACCAGCATCTTTCTTAACTCTTTTCATAAGTTCTTCTTTAATAGATTGGATAGAAAGAGTTTTTCCTGTACCTGTTTTTCCATATAAAAAAAGATTACTTGGTTTTTCTCCTCTTAAAACAGGAGCTAAAATTAACGCAATTTGCTTAATTTGGTCATCACGAAAAAGAATTGCTTCTGGCTGAAAATTCGTCTGCAACGCAACTTTATTTTTAAAAATAACATTCTTCTCGAAAGATTCAAAAATATTATCTAATTCTAATGTCATTTTATTATTTATTTAATACACACACTTTTATTTCGTATGGAACTTTTTAGAGTATTAAAATATTATGACGATGAATAATATATTTAATATAAAAAGAGTTATTGTCATTGAAAAATTGATACACCAACATTTCCTTTGGAAAAAGATTTCTTTTGGAAAAAAGATAAATAAATATTTTTTAAAAAAATTATCTTTATAGGTTTACAAATAATAATAATAATAATAATAATAATAACCTATATACTATATAATATAAATTTTTTTAAATAAAAAATAAAAATAAAAAATAACTATTTCCTTATTTAAATCTTTCCAAGCGAAATCATAGGGTATGATGTCCTGAAATAGGTTCACACCTTTATTTATAATTTTTAAAAATAAAGAAAATACCTATAAAAATTACTTAAAATCCTTTAGTTTGTTGTTTTAATAACTTTTTTATTGCCAAATTTTACAGAAAAATTTATAAACAATTTCTATTTAGTTAAATATGCAAAATAATAAAATATTCTTTAATAAAATTCTTGGAAAGATGGTTGTGACAAAAGAAGGGAAAAGATTAGGTTTTGTTAAAGATATAACTTTTGAGACAAAATCAGGAGAATTGATAAATCTTTTATTAAAAGATTCAACTCCTTACACAAAAAATCTTAATCTTGAAAAAACAGAATCAAATGATCTTTTAATACCTTATAATGCAATAATTGCTATTGGAGATTTTGTAATTGTTTCTGAAGAAGATTTAATTTAGTTTTAAAAGAAAAATTGAAAAGAAATCTTTTATTATTTTAATTAATTAAAATTAATATACAAAAATTTAAAAATAAGTTTTTTTTAATAAATTATGAAATTAATAGGATTTAACTTTAATAAAATAAGTATAGAAAAAAAATCAGATAAAAAAGAAAATCTTAAAATAAATACTAATATAAATATTGTGGATATCTCTGAAATTAAAACAGATTTTTTTAATTCAAAAGAAATACTCCTCGGCGTTCAATTTAATTATACTATTGATTATTCTCCGAGCATAGCCAAGATTTTTTTTGAAGGGAATATTCTTTTATCAATTGACCCAAAGGAAGCAAAAGAAATTTTAAAAGAGTGGAAAAGTAAGAAATTGCAGGATAATTTTCGTAATATTGTTTTTAATATTGTTTTTAGAAAATGCAATATAAAAGCACTTCAGCTTGAAGATGAGATGAATCTTCCTTTACATTTACCCATGCCTATTATAAAGAATCAAAAAGATAAGTAGATTCAAAAAATTATCTTCTTTATTTATTAAACATAAGTTTTGTAGAGAGATTACTTTTATTTATTAAAAGGGTTGTCCCAAGTTTAAATTTCTCATATAAAACCGAAAATTAGTTATTCTCAAAAGAGTTTGATTGGATATGATTCAACAAATTATC
>CAZEFN010000058.1:0-18010 GCA_964511585.1 Candidatus Woesearchaeota archaeon | reverse complement strand
CTTTCATTAAAAATAACCTCCGTGCAGTTTTTTAATGAATGAAAAATTTTTTAATTTTGCTTTCATTTGATAACAACCTCCAAAAGGTTAGCGAATGACTGGAAAATTTTTAATTTTGCTTTCATTTTAATAAACAATTTTTGCGATTTTTCCTACACTTGGCCATCGCTCCAAAACCTCCCTTGCAATTGCCCCCTTGATTTGAGTTCCTTTTGGGTTCCCTTTTTCATCTTTCAAAATTGCGACTGCATTATCCTCAAACGCAACTCGCTCTCCTGTTTTTCTTCGATATTCTTTTTTCTGCCGGATTATAACAGCGTCGAAAACTTTTCCTTTCATATCTGGAATGCCTTTTCTAACAGAAACTTTTACCCAGTCTGCAATCTTTGCATAACCTTGTCGTCCTTTTTTGCTCTTTCCTTTTTTCACTCCAACAAGTTTTACAATCTTTGCTCCGCTATTATCTGATGCAGTCATATACGCTCCTAAGTTCAATGCTCGTGTTGGTTTTGCTGATATTGCTTTCATTTGATAACAACCCCCAAAAGGTTAGCGAATGACTGGAAAATTTTTAATTTTGCTTTCATTTCCCTTCCTCTCCACTTTTAATTTTTTCAATGACCACAAAATGTATGATCTTGCTCAATGGACGGCATTCTTGAATTTTTATCAAGTCTCCAATATTAATTTCTTTTTCAAGACAATCAGGAAGTCGTGCGTGAAGTTTTATTCTGCTTTTTGAATATCTTTCATATTTTCTGACATAAACCATTCTTTCAAGTTCAATTGTAATTCTTTTTGGAAATTTTTTTGTGACTTTGCCTTCAAATGTTCTTCCACGAGTTTTTAATTTTCCATGAAAAGGACACTTCACATCAGCACAGCTAATATTTTCTTTCCCTGTTTTTTCTTTGCTTTTCGCTTTCATTTTCTTTCTCCATCTCGTTGTGTGTATCAGGCGTGGCCCTATTTTAAAGGAAGGGTTGATAAGGGAAACCTTGGTTTTCTTTATTTATTCTGATATGGATTCTTCGTCAAATCCAAGTTTAACCAAAAGAGGTTTTATCCTTCTTGTGTGGTCTCCTTGAAGTTCGATTTTGTTGTTCTTGAAAGTTCCACCGCAAGCAAGTTCGTTTTTCAACGACTTGGCGATTTTCCTAACATCGACGCCATTGTCAAACCCTGTAACAACCGTCACGATTTTTCCATATCGTTTTTTGTCTGTTGTCACACTTATCCTTTGTGAAATTTTTCCTATTTGCTCACACACACATGCCTGCTCAGGCAGGCCACATTTTGGACATATTTCCATATTTATTTGTTCTTTTCAACTCCAGTTTTAATTTGGTTGTTGAATGTATGAATTCGTGCAATAATTTTTCTAATTTGTCTTACTTTAGAACCTTTTTGTTTTTGTGTTCCTGTCTTTGACTTCACAAGTTCTGTTTTTAATTCTTTCATTTTCTTTTCTTTATCTTTCTCACTTAATTTCTTAATCTCATTGAATTTCATTTTTGTCTCCTTTTTTCTTGCTTATCTTATTTTTTGTGACTTTTTTGTTAATTTTATTTTTCTCTAATTCTTCAACATTTGTTCTGATTTTTTTCATTAGTTCGTCGTTGATTTCAATTTTATCATAAATTTTTGCATCTGGAGCAAGAATTGCAACCTTTACTCCTACTATGCCTGGTTTTGTTGCTGCTTTTGCCTGAGCCCGGTCTACAACTTTCGCAGGGTCTCCTGTTTTTTTCAAATAACCCTGAGCAAATCTCCATGATTTTGCCCTTGAGCTAGGGAGTTTTCCATTCAATCGGATTTCTGCACCAAGTGCTCCTGCTTCCATAATCCTTTGCAATGTCCTATATGCAATAACTTTGAATTTCAAGGGACCAAATCTCTCTAATGATAGTGCAATCTCGTCGGCATTTATTTGTGCATCAAATTCTGGATTTTTTATCTCATCAACATCAATGCTTGGGTTTTCCAACTTGAATTTTGTTTTAAGAATATTTGTAATTTCTTGAATTTTTTCTCCTTTTCTTCCAATAACTAGCCCAGGTTTATGAGTTGATATAATTATTTTTTCCCCCACAGGTGTATAAACAATTTTTACTCTGCTGACTTTTCCTTTTCCTAACACTTCTTTTATCTTTTCGCGAATTGTAAATTCATCTTTCTTAAATTGAACTGTTTTTCTTTCTTCCATTAAAAATAACCTCCGTATAATT
Organism: Candidatus Woesearchaeota archaeon; assembly: GCA_964511585.1. Lineage (GTDB taxonomy): Archaea > Nanobdellota > Nanobdellia > Pacearchaeales > GW2011-AR1 > ARS1301. The sequence continues at coordinate 15,782 of CAZEFN010000058.1, read as the reverse complement.
TTTTAATGTATGGAAATCTATGATTTTCTTCCATTTTTCCCTCGCTGTTTATTTTCTTTTTTCATTTTACTTTTTGCTTTGATTACAATATGTGTTCTTTTTCTTTGCCATCTTCCAAATCTTCCAAGTGGCCTATCGCCGAAATTTGCAATTGCCTCGACAATAACGGGTTCTTCAACTTCATGATTGTTGGCATTTCCTTTCAAACTTTTCAGTAATCTCATAACTTCCTGTGTTGCAATCTGAGGATATCTCCCTGCACCAGAAGCAATTCCTTTCACGCTTTTTTTATGCGGGATTTCTCCTTTCATTGGGACAGCAATCTTTTTATCTAAAACATTTTGCAAGTCATCAATTGCCTTCTCAATTGTTTTACCTCTGATAAATCTGCAAATTGCAAATGCTTTTTTCGACGAGATGTGGAGATTTTTTCCGTTAACAACAACTTCCTCTTTTTTGATTTTTTTTGCAACGGGTTTTTTCTTTTCTTCTTTTGGTTTTGTTTCTTCTTGTTTTTCTTCAATGTCCTCTGCTTTTTTTTCTTGTTCAGGACTCATTTTCTTCGGTTCTTCAATTTTTTGTTTCTTTGATTTCTCAACTATGCCTTGCTGTTTTTTTCCTGCAATTGTTTGTGGTTTTTCTGTTTGTGTCATTATTTTTTACTCTTGTGTTTACTTCCTTTTGTTGCACCAACGCCTGCCTTTGAATGTTTGATTTTTCCTCTCGTGAGTGAAAATTCTCCAAATTTATGCCCGAGCATTTCACCAATAATATCTACTGGAATAAATTTATTTCCATTATGAATCATAATCCTCCAGCCAACCATCTCAGGCATAACAACCAAATCTCTTGAATGCGTCTTAATCGCTTTTCCTTTTTCAATTTTTTTCTTTGACCTAAAAATAAATTCTTCAATTTTTTGAAAGTTTCTAAAAATATTCCTTTTATTTCTCGACGGAGAAAGTTTTGCAAATTCACGAACATCTAGTTTTTTCAATTCATCAACTGTCTTTCCGCGATATATAAATTGTTTTTTTGTTATTTCTTCCATTTTATTTTCTTTTTCCTGTCCTCCTTGGTCTTAGCAATCCGACTTTTTTTCCAGGGGGGGCATTTCGCTTTGCAATTTTGCTTTTTGGATTTTTTCCACGTCCAGAACCAAATGGATGGTCAATAGCATTCATCTTAACTGCTGAAGTCCGAGGCCATAACTTACTTTTTGATTTTTTAATATAAAATTTTTTACCTGCTTTGATAACTGGTTTATCTAATCTTTGGTCCCCTGCAATTTTCCCGACAATTGCTCTGCATTCTGGTCTGAATTCTTTTTCTTTTTTTGAAGGCATTGCTACAAAAATTTTATCCCCAACAATTCGTGTTATTATTGCATTGTTCCCTCCACTTTTGATAAATTTTCCCCCATCACCAGGCCTCGATTCAATGCAATAAATTTTTGTTTTGACAGGACAATTTTTTAATTCAAGAATATTTCCATCTTTTACTTCTTTCCCTCCAAATTTGATTTTTTGTTTTTCTATCATTCCTTCAAAAGCAGGGATATAAAAAATTCCGTCGCAATATTTCACCTTTGCAATCGGTGCAGTGTGCCCCCCTGAATTTATTAATTTCAAAACAATTCCTTCTCCCTCAATTTTTTTTGGAAATTGCAGTTTGTATTTGAACGCACTTCTTTTTACTTTATAAGTATGTGTTCCTCTTCCCCGTCGCTGTGTTATTATTCTTTTTCCCATTTACATCATTCCTAACTTTGTCGCTAAGTCAATAGCAAGAAATTCTTTTTTTAATTTAACATAAGCATATTTTTTATTTCCACGAATCAGTGTTCGCACTTTTTCAACCTTGACTTCGAAAATTTCTTCAATTTCTTTTTTAATCTCGTCTTTTGTTTTTCGTGCGTCAACTAAAAAAGTCAAAACATTTTCCCGTTCGATGCTCATAATTGCCTTTTCAGTAGTGAGTGGTTTCAAATTCATTTCCTTTCCTCCAAATTTTTAATTGCATTTTCAGTATAAATTACTAATCTCCCCAAACCCCCCTTAGCCAAATCATTTACCCCAAGATTTTTAATATTTACAGCATCAAAATCTTTTGTTTTCAATCTTTCATCTTCACCAACAACAATTAATGCACCTGCACTTTTTTTATGTTTTCTACCTCGGAGTTTTCCAATTCCAGCACGAATCCCTCTTTTCTTTATTGCAATCTCAAATAAATTTTCTCCTAAAATATTTTTTAAATTTTTTAACAAATCTTTTGTCTTTAATTCAATAATCTTTGAATCAATTATAAATGGAATTTTTTTGTCTAATTTTGAAATCTTCTCATATTTTTTCTCGACAAATTTTTTATTTGCAGTTGCACTTAATGCAGACTCAAAGGCAATTTTCATTTCTTTTTTGTTTATCTTTTTAGTATTAATCATAGAAATTGTTTTTGGGGGATGAGCCCTTCTGCCTCCTCTTGTGCTTGGTATATCTGCGCCTTCCCAATTAAACTGAGAACCCCGTCGTGAAAAAATCTTTCTTGGGATTCTTGATATTCCTTTTCCATATTGTGATTTCCAAACATGTCTTTGGTGCTTTATTTTTCCACTTGCAGAATAATTTCCCGCAAGAGGATTTGGGCCATATGGTTGCCAGTTTTTCTTAACTTCCAAAACTTTTTGAACAATATCCTCGCGAATTGGCACAGAAAAACATTTAGGCAAGTTAATATCTCCTTTGCTTTTTCCGTCGATAGTTAATATTTTTGTTTTCATTTTAAAACTTCCAGCAATTCATAATTTTTCTTTTTAGTTTTTTTAGTTTCACGAAGAGGAGCAGTAAGAATTAATTGTCGTTTTGCAGAGCCCTGAACAGAACCAGCAACAAGAATATAATTTGTTTTTATATCACCATAATTTTTTATATTTTTGAATTTGTCTTCGGCTTTTCCCAAATCAATTATTTTTAAATTATAAACAGCGCGTGTAAACATTCCTAATTGTCCAGCCATTGGAACGCGAAAAGTAACTCGCGCAGGATGCCACGGACCAATGCTTCCCGGTCGTCTCTGTCCTTTTTCTGATTTTGCAACTTTAAGATTAATACCAAATCTTTTAACAGGCCCCTGGAGCCCTTTTCCTTTTGTCAATCCCCGAATATCTATCAATTGATTTTTTTCAAAAAAGTTTTCAACAGAAATATTTCTCCCCAAATTTTCTTTCACAAAACTTATTTTTTCCTCAAGAGTTCCATTCAAACCAATCTCCACCATGTCTGGTTTTTTCTTAATTCCTGTTTCTTTTACAACAGAATAAAAAATAATTTTTAAGTCATCATATTCTTTTTTAAAATCATCAATTTTTTTTGAATATTTTTTAGGGACTTTAATTTTCTTTTTTAATTCCTTGTCAAAATTTTCAGCAAGAATCTCTCCATCAACTTTCTTATTTTTATAAAATCGAACAGAAAAAATTTTCATTGAAGGGCATTCAAGAATTGTCACAGGAATAATAATCTCCTTGTTTTTTGTCATTGAATCAGAAGTCATATCCTTTACAGAAGCAGAAGCCATTCCAGCTTTGTAGCAGATAAAACCCTTGATATTTTTACCAGAAGAAATAGCATTCCAGTTTACTCTAGGCAAAAACTTATTGGCGCGCTTTCTCGGCCAAAACTGCAAACTTCCTTTTCTTGGTGATTTTCTTGTCGGCATTTCTTAATACTCTTGCGGAGATTATCATTTTATTAACCCTGGATAAAATATCAAGAAAAATTGTGTTTTTAAATTGTTCGGTGGGTTAAAAATTTGAATTTTTCTTCAAAAAACAAAACATTAATAAACTATTTTAGTCTGTATTTATTATGGAAAATTTAAGTGTTAATATTTCTGTTAGAGAAGAGAAAACAGGTGGAAAAAGAGTTTTTATTGTTAATAATGAGGAGACAGGTGTTGCAGATTTTGGCGACACTTTGGATGAAGCAATAGAGAATTTTAAGAAATCCTTGAGATTATTTTTAGAATCTTATCCTGAAAAAAAGGAGATTTTTATTGAAGGAGCAAAAGAACCAATTTTTATTTCCAGAATTTTAATTTAGATAATTTTCTTCAAAATCTTTTTTATCAATTCCAAGCCGTCTTAAAATATTTCCATAAATCCAGACAGCAAGTTCTTCTCTGTGCAAAGGAACATTAATTGATTGCTTGTTCTTTTGGTTTTCAACTATGACTCCATGAGGGGTGCTTCTCATAATTTTACAACCATATTTCTCCAATGCTGACAGGATTTTTCTTGCTTTAAGATTTCTACGGTTCATTCTCACGCCTCAAACCCAACTTCTTTTTTCATCTCGACGCCGTCAATAACCGCTTCCCTAACAATCTTTCCAACACGTTTTGATTCCTCGCGAATTTTTGCAAAATCCTTGCTATCCTTCAACTCTTCGGGGATTTCAATTTTTTCAATAAAAAAATTATGACTAATTTTTGCTTGTTTAAAACCTGTTTTTTCAAAAACAAAATCCTTCACAATATTTTCATCAGAAGTTTTCAAACTGCAAAAATCTGCTTTTGGTTTTTCTTCTCCTTTTGAGCCAGATTTTCCTGATTTTGGATCTTTTGGTTTTATTTTCAATTTCTCGTCGCCAACGTCAAACGTCAGGGCAAAAAAATTCTTGGGAAAATTATTTAATAAAGAGATTATTTCTACTCCAGACATTTCATTATCAATTAAATATCTTTTAACACCCTGAAATTGTTTTTTATCTTTGAATTTTAATTTTCCTGTCAAATCCTGCGTAGAGATTACTGCTCCTGTAACCTTTACAGAAGAACCCTCTAATTTTTCAGCCATTATTCTCACTAATTCATTTGTAAACTCAGCAGAAGTTTTTATTGCCCAACCTCCGCCCGTCTTTTTGACTTCAATAATCGCTCTGTTTTGGAATTCTCCTTTACTGAATTTTTGGAATTGCAAGTGTACTAATTCATCACTTTCACCATCAAATACTTTTTTTATAAAATTCATATTTTCCAAAACTTACAAACCTTTATAAATTTTAACAAACTCTTTTTAAAATAGAAAATGGATAATTCAGATTTTAAAAAAATTGCAACAATCGCCGTAATTATAATTTTATCTGTCTTATCTTTTTTCCTCTTAAAACCAATACTTCTTTCAATTATCCTGGGAGTTCTCCTCGCTTTTATGTTCTCTCCTATTTATGACATTCTTTACAAAAAAATCCATTCAAAAAATATTTCTGCTTTGATTATTTGTGGGGGACTTTTGATGTTGATTCTTTTACCTCTTTGGTATCTTACGCCAATTATTTTAAATCAATCATTCAAGATTTATCAGGCATCTCAACAACTTGATTTTGTGGCCCCTCTTCAAAAAATATTTCCTTCTCTTTTTGCATCAGAACAAACAGCAACCGAAATAGGTTCAATTCTTCATTCATTTGTAACAAGGATGACAAATACGATTACAAACTCTCTTGCAAATCTTATACTCAATTTCCCGACGCTGTTTTTGCAAATGCTTGTTGTAATTTTCACTTTCTTTTTTTTGTTAAGAGATAAAGATTTGTTTGTTGCTTATCTTAAAAGCATCATGCCTTTTTCAAAAGAAATTGAAACACAAATGTTTGAATCATCAAGAGATATAACTTATTCTGTTATATACGGGCAAGTTGTAATTGGGGTGTTGCAAGGTTTAATAGTTGGTTTTGGTTTCTTGGTTTTAGGAATTCCCAACGCGTTATTCTTGGCAGTTCTTGCTTGCCTTGCAGGAATTTTACCTATAATCGGAACAACAATTGTTTGGGCTCCAGTTGCAATATATCTTCTAATCGGGGGAAATGTTTTTTCAGCAATAGCACTCGCAATTTTTGGAGTAATGTCTAATACCATTGATAATTTTTTAAGACCAATAATTATTTCAAAGCGGGCACGTATGCACCCCGCACTTGTTCTTATCGGTATGATTGGAGGAATATTTTTATTCGGAATTTTGGGATTCATCCTCGGACCATTAATACTTGCTTATTTTTTCATAATTATAGATTTATACAGAAACAAGCGGGCACCCGGAGTTTTTACTTTGCAGGATTACAAATCAGGAAATTTTGTAATAAATCTTCTTAGATAAATATAAAAATCATTTTAACTTATTTTTGAAAAGAGATGGAATTAAAAATAAAAATTCTTAAATGGTCTGCAGGAGTTCCAGTAGTAATGCTATCAAAAGAGACCGCAGAAAAAATAGGTGTTAATACAACCGAGAGAATTTCTTTAAAAAAAAGTTCTAAAAATTCAAAAGAGATATTTACAATCATTGATATTGTCGATGGGCTTTGTAAAAATAATGAAATAGGAATTTCAGAAGAATTAAAAAAAATGTATAGTCTTCGAAGAGGGCAAGTAGTAGATGTTAATATTGCCCCTGTTTCAAATAGCTTAGATTTTATTAAGAAAAAACTTTCAGGAAAAAAACTTGAAAAAAAAGAAATATACAAAATAATTGAAGATGTTATGAATAATTCTTCTTCAGAAGCAGAAATTGCCCTTTTCATTTCTGCAATGTATAAACAAAGGATGTCAATGCGAGAAACAATTTATCTTATTGAAGCAATTCTCGTATCAGGAAATAAATTAAGTTTTAAAAATAAATTTGTCGTCGATAAACATTCTATAGGAGGAATTGCTGGGAATAGAACAACTCCAATAATTGTAGCAATTTGTGCTGCTGCTGGTTTAATTATACCCAAATCATCGTCGCGTGCAATCACTTCTCCCGCAGGAACAGCAGATGTTATTGAGACAATTGCAAATATTGAATTCTCAATAAAAGAACTAAAAAAAATAGTAAATAAAACAAACGGGTGTTTGGTTTGGGGGGGTGCACTTGGAATGGTTCCTGCTGATTCAAAAATAATTCGCGTAGAAAAAATGCTGAAAATAGATCCTGAAGCCCAATTACTTTCCTCAATAATGTCAAAAAAACTTGCAAGTGGGAGCAATTATATTTTAATTGACATTCCTTATGGAGAAACTGCGAAAGTTGATTTAGTAAAAGCGAAAAAATTAAAACGCAAATTTGAATATCTTGGAAAACATTTTAAGAAAAAATTAAAAGTTGTTTTAACTAGAGCAGATGAGCCAATGGGGAGTGGTGTCGGGCCAGCACTTGAATTAAGAGATGTGATAGAAGTTCTTGACCCTAAATTAAAGGGTCCTCGCGATTTGGAAGAAAAATCACTTTTTCTTGCAGCAACAATTTTTGAAATGACTGGCAAGGCAAAAAAAGGAAAAGGGATATTTCTTGCACAGAAAATTCTCGATTCTGGAAAAGCATTTAAAAAATTCAAAGAGATAATTAAAGCACAGGGAGGAGAGATAATTGACATCAAACCAGGAAAATTCAAAAAAGATATCCTCGCCAAAAAATCAGGAACAATTATTGAAATAAATAATCAAAAAATAAATTCTCTTGCCCGTTCTTCTGGTTGTCCGACAGATAAATTCGCAGGACTTTATCTTTATTTTAATAAAGGAGATTCAGTAAAAAAAGGAGAAAAAATAATGACAATCTATGCGGAATCAAAAATGCGTCTTGCAATGGCTGCAAAACATTACAAAAAAGACAACCCAATAATTATAAAATAATACAACTAATCTTTTAAACTATTTTTCTTTTGAGAATTAATGACGACAAATTCAATAAACGACTTATTAAAATATTTTAAAAAAAATCTGGCAAAAGGGTACACTATTGAATCACTGAAAATAGCACTCATTAAACAGGGTTATTCTCAACTGACAATTGAACAAGCAATACGAAAAGTCAATGAAGAATTTGCAAAAAAAGCACCCGTATTTAAGGAAAAACCAAAAATCAGATATGAAATTCTCGACGAGCACAATAATCCAATAAAAATAAAAAAATCTTTTTGGAAAAGGTTTTTTTAGGATTAAGATTTATTATTAATAATTAATGTTTTGTTTTAAAAAAATATATACTTGCTATTGCAGAGATTAATCCTAGAAAATAAAAGAGATATTCTTTAATTGAAGTTACTTCAAGGTGTATCTGACCCGCTTTAGCATAAGCAATGCTTGGAGTTATAAAAAAAGCAATTGCAACAATTGCTAATAATTTATGTCTAATAAATTTTATTAAACTCATTTGTTCTTAAAAGATTCTAATTTAGATATTTTTCTTGTAACTTTTAGTTAAACGCCCCCGCCATAAGTCTCGTTTTCGGTATAATGCCCTTTATTTTATTCGAATTACCAACGATAATTGAGTTTTTAAAATGGAGCGACTACTTGATGGGTTCAGAACTCTCTTAAAATCTAATCTTTTCTTCTTTCAATAAATCAAATAAAAACTTAACCAATCCTCTCAAATCTCCTTTTAATTGAGACTCTTCAAGAGATTGGTAGTAAATATGTTTTTTCTTGTTAGGAATGTTTATCATAGGATATTTATGCTTGTGTAAGATAAAATTCATAAGCAATCTCCCAACTCTTCCATTTCCATCTACAAAAGGGTGTATTGTTTCAAAAGCAGAATGAAAATAAGCAGCAAGAATTAAAGGATGCAGAACTTTTTTATTTTTTGAATACCAAGTCAACAAAGAACCCATTTCTTTTGGAACATCTTCTGGTTTTGGGGGAAGCCATTGTGTTCCCCTGATATAAACCTGCAATGTTCTATATTTTCCAATCTGATTTTCAAGTTCTGGTCTTAGTGTATTCTGGATTACTAATTTGTGAATCTGTAAAATTAATTCTTTTGACATATCTTTTTTATTATTTAAAATAAAATCAAAGGCTTTTTTATGATTAATAACTTCATTTATCTCTCTCATAGATTTTCTCGGAGTTATATTCTCAAATAAAAGCCGGGATGTTTCCTGAAGCGTGAAAGTATTTCCCTCAATATTTGTAGAATCATAAGTGAACAAAGAAACAAAAGATTCGTATCTGTTTTCAAGATTTGCCTTGTGTTGGTTGAGATATTCTTTTTTTATCTTTTCTAATTCTTTTTTTTCTTTTTCATTCAGCAAAGTGGAGAGGAGCATTAATTCTTTATCAGCAAGATTTTCTTTGTCAGTCAAATTTTTCTTATCCAAATCAACACCAAGATAAATTCTCTTTTTTTCTATTCTTGGCCCTTTCCTAATAGATAAAACTCTGTAAAAATATTTCTTTCCATTTTTCTCTTTTATCTCTGTATAAACCATAGTATTTTATACGTCTACCTCATTTAAATATCTTTCGTTGATGTGGACGTAACAAGATTTTATATTAATAAGAAAACGGGCGTCGTTATATCTGTTCAACGCCCTGAAACGCCCCCGCCAGGAATCGAACCTGGATGTCCGAAGACCCTGGGCTCAAACCAGGTGCACAACCATTATGCGACGGAGGCATTAATATTACCGTTGTATTCGACGAAGTCGAGAGCATAGCGAACTATGCGACGGATGCATAAAAAGAGAATCCTTTTATGTGTTTTAAACTTTTTTGTCCTCAATAACATCCAGAACTCGACAATCAGGGCTTAACAAATAAATATGGTCTTCTTTAAATCTTAATCCACGATAAATTTTTTGCCAGAATTCCCGTCGTGCTTTGTCTTTGTAAAAATCCCAGTAATACATTGGTTTTGTTTTGTATAAAATTTTCCAAAAAGCATCCTTGACATTTGGATTTGGATATTTTGTAAAAACAATTGAATTGCACTGCACTCCGGGGAAATCAATCCCCCGCCCACTTCTCGTCGAGAAAAGAACTTTTATTTTTCCTTTTTTGAATTCCTCAACCAGTTTTCCGGTATTATCTTTATCCTGAATATCTTTTAATTTTTCACGATTAATCAAATTTTTCAATTTAAATTTTTCAATTTCGTCTTCAGAAGGCAAGTCCAAAAAAGCATTAACATGAACCAGCGTCGGCTTTTTCGAAACTTCTATACATTTGTCCAAAGATTTCAGATAATCTCTCCTATTAAATTTTCCATTTGAAAAATTAGAATATTTGCAATCTTTTTCAAGCCCTGTTTTTTGAACCTCAATTCTTCCTTGTGATTCTGTTTCTGCATCAATAATTTTAAAATTTTTCAAACCAAAAATATTTTTCAGAACATTCTCAGAATGAATTGTTCCAGACATTAGCACAAAAACTTTGTTCTTGTCAAGGAGTTCTTTAAATCTTTTAGCAAGATTTGTTGTAACGACGCTTGCAATCAAATTATTTTCTCTTTTGCTTACAGTAACATAACTTTCACCCAAAAAATCTTCAAACATCCTAGCTATTTCTTCAACGTCAAAAACATAACTTTCATCATCAACTTCTTCAATAAATTCTTTATTTTTTAAAAAAACATTCAGTAAATCATAAATTCCTGTTTCTTTTAATGGGATTATTTCTCCTGACAAAACAGCGTCATTAATCCTTGAATTCTTTTTTATTTGTGAAATTATTTCATTTAATTCTCTTATAATCTTTCCTGTTTCTTCTTCGTGCGCAAAAATACTCATCAGAGAATTTTGTAATCTCTCTAAATTTATATTTCTTTGATTTGAAAACTTGTCGAGAAATTCATCACACTCATCGACAATTTCAATTTCTGTTTCTGGTTTTCTATTTAATGCTGATTCCAAAATATATTTCATTGAATTAAAAACAACCACATCTGAATCAATATATGAATTAAATTGTTCATAAAAAGGACAGCCGGCTCTTCGCTGATAAAAAATATAATTAGTTCTTTCTAATCCTCGATAAGTTCTTTTTGTTGCATTAACAAAGCTAGTCCCTCCAAGTTCATATTTTTCAGGAAGAACAGGACACCAATAAGGGCAGACGCCAGCAACAGAAACTCGTTTAACATCTTTTATGTCGAGGAAATTTCTATAATTTACATCTTTATTTTTTTTCAGATATTCTTTCATTTTGTTCCAGTTTTTTTCTTTAATTTCAATCTTGCAAGGAATATTTTGATTATCCGCAGACAAATCCGTTTCTTTTTTATATTCACTTCTGCCTTCAAAAATATCATGCAACTTAGAATCAATCTCTCTTTTTATTTTTGGAATAATTGTTGAATTCTCCTCGAGAAATTTACATCTGTGATTCTTTCTTCCTGTTATTACACTAATTTTAAGTTTTTCATTATTTTTTTTAAGGACATATTTATTTTCTTCATAATCATTTTTATATTGTGCCTGCAAATTTTTTCCAGGAACCACAATGGATGTTTTTCCAATTTCTTTTGCGATATTCAACGCAATCGCTGAATTATGCACAACAATACCATTTGAAATAAAATTATGGTGCTTAGGAACTTCTAAATCATACGTTTTATTTTCTCCCATATCTTCAATTGATCTTATTTTGTCCCATAAGATACTCTCACTACAGATAAACGATAAGGTTTCATCCTTTATTTGTCCATTTACTTTTTTAATATGTTCTCGGAGAAAATCTATTTTCTGTTGGTTAAACACAAAAGGAGTGTTAATTGATTTATCTGCTCTTATTTTTTTGAATCCAATATTTTTTCTTAATCTTTCTATCTCTTTATAGTTAAGAAATCTATCTATTTCTGTATAATTATATCCTAATGATTTAATATATTCTCTTGTTATTCTAGGAACCTTATCTATATTTGTAAATTTATGATTTTTTAAATGTGGAAGAATGCTGAGGGCTATTTTTTGTTTTCTACCAATAAACCCAATGCTATCAATGTATTTTTTTAAATTTTTATTATCCGAAATTGAAATCCTGAATGAATAATTTTTATTGTCTCTGAACTTCTTAGAAGTTATCGTATGCTGAATTCCAAATTTTTGTAATAAAATTGAAATATCATAAATTAATCTTTTTGAGATTGAACAATATTCTATAACTATCTGATTGGAACTTCTTTTGTAAATGCTTCCATCGCAAGAGAACAATCTGCTTAAAAAAATAGAGAGTCCATTTTTATCGATACCAAATATAAAATTTGGAACAAGTTTTTCAGACGATTTTTTTCCCTCTAAACCATATCTTCTAATGAATAATCTTAGTTTATTTGTAGTTCCTTTTGTCGTATCCTTAATCCCAAATTTGATTGTTATTTGCTTCCCCTGTTCTTTTATTTTCCCTTCAGGGAATAGATTCTTCAAGGAGTTAATATAATCTCTTCTTACAATTGGATTTTGTTTGGGGCATTGATAATATGTAGGAGAACCTGCTTTATCGCCTAATTTTCCTTCAGCAATTAAATGTGCAAGAATTTTTACTTCATTTTCATTATAATCTTCCTTCTCAGAAATCTCGATTTTATTAGGCAGACAGATATATGAATCATTATTTATTTCTTTAAGACGTTTCCATTCTATTCCTTTTTTTGTAATTGTTAAAAAAGGGTGATTTGAAGAAGATATTATTTCTCTCCCTGTTCTTGTCTTTAATATAAATAATTTTTTTGTTCCTGTTTTTCTGGCATTAATAAAATCTCCTTCAACAAAATCTCCTTTTTTATCCAATGAAATAATCTTCCCTGATTTTCCAACAATATCTCTTATTTTATGATATGAAAAATATTTTTCATTGTTTGGCTTACAAAAAACTAATGAATTTCCCTCAAGACACTTTCCTGTTCCGCAGATTCCCTTAATAAAAATAACTTTCTCTCCTTTTTCAATTTCTTCAAGAACTTCTTTTACAACATCTTCTTGCGTCTTGCCATTAGAGAATTTTAAAGGAGGAAGAAATTTTCCATTTTGATATAAAGACCATTCCATGAATTAGAAAAAATTTGGGAGTTATAAATTTTGGTGTTACGCGGGGAGAAAAAGCCTCAAGAGGGATTTGCACCCCCGACTTTCAGATTACGAATCTGACGCTCTGCTAACTGAGCTATTGAGGCATATAAATTAAATTTAGAATTAGTTATAAAATTTTAGGAAGAGGATTTTTCCTGTCCAAACTACAAAAAATCAGGTTCGTCAGCGTCGTAAAAAATAAAATTATCCGAATAATGCTGACAAACCTTCTGCTGCAGCTTCTTTCTTTTCTTCTTTTGGTTTTTCTTCTTTCTTTTTCTCTGCAGGAGCACTCACAGGAGCACTCGCAACCAAACTCGCGTTTTCCAATTCTTTGCCTATATCAACGCCTTTCAAACTCGCAACAAGCGATTTCAACTGCGATTCATCAGCACGACATCCAGCAGCTACAACAACTTTTTTCAAATTGTCTTCATTGACTTCTTTTCCTGCTTTATGCAACAAAAGAGCCGCGTATATGTTTTGCATTTTATTTATTTCCTCCAACTTTATGTTGAGCATCAATTAATCTTATTGTTCTTTCTAAACTATCTTTTGCAACCCTTAAGTTTTCTCTAAATATCTCTGGAAATTTTGGTGATTCAAAATAATTTCTTATTTGTTTCAAATTTTTTTCACAATAATTTCTCAATCCTTCTGGGTTTTTTAATTCATAATCCATTTTATCCAAAAAGAGCACCAAGCCCCTCGGTAGCAGGTGCCTTTTCCTCCTGTTTAGTTTCTTGAATTTCTTTTTCAGGTTTTTCAATTTGTGCTTCAACAATTGGTTCTGGTTCTCCAGTCATTATTCTATTAATTTTATTTGCAGAGACAATTGCTTTGGCTAATAATAATTTAATTGTGTCTTCTGAAGAATAACCAATACTAACGACAAATCCCGTCGCTCTTGCGTGTGCTTCTTTTAATTTTGCAATTGTGCCTTCTCTGTCAATTTTTATTTCAGTGTATAATTTATTTTCTTGAGTATCAAATGCGCAGACAGGGATAAAACCAATTGTAAACGGTTTGATATCCAGTTTGCTCATCAAGTCCGCAGCACCTTGTGAAATTTTTTCTCCTTTTCTTGCAATAACTTTTTCTTTTTTAATATGAATTTTACCTTTTTCAATTTGAATTTGAATTCCTAATGCACCAAGTTCAGAAATCGCCGGGCCAGGAACCAAATCAGTCGGGCCTTCTTCAATTCTAATATCCTCTGGTGCTTCTTGCCCGGGCTTTGCTTTAGAAGGGCTTGTATTTTGCAATAATTCGCCAGCAAGTTCATATGCTTCAATATCAGAAAATAAAATAGCAAAACTTTCATCTATTTTTTCTTTTAATTTTTTAATCTCTTCTTTCTTTGAATTATCTAATGCTTTGAGCATTAAACTTTTTTTAGGAACCTTAACAATTGCTTTCCCTCGCAACTTTTTTGTAATTTCCTGAAATTGCGAAGCAGGAATATTTTTTATCGACGCAATTAAGATTGTTTTTTTGTTTTTTATTAAATTCAACAATTTATCGACTATCTCTATTTTATATTTTGGGATTTTATTTTTAGTGTTCATTTTAAATTTATGCTAATAGGTTTAGTCATTGTGAATTTCAATTCAATATTTTTGATATTCTCTTTATTTTTTGGAAGCACTTTTTCAATTGCACTGTAAACCGATAAAACATTATCGATAATATTTTCATCTTCCATGCTTTGTTTTCCAATAGGAAGTTTTATACTTGCTTCTTTTGTTTTTATCTTAACACCATTATTTATTTTTTTAATGGTTTCTTCAATTGTTTTGTCGTCGGCGTTAAGCACAATCCCTAGTTGTGGTGAGGGCATTTTTCCAGCAGGACCAAGCACTCTTCCAAAAGTGGTAGCAACTCTTGGCATCACACTTCCTTGTGCCATAAAAAAATCATATTTATCAACAATCTTTTTAAGTTCTTTTTTATCATTATATCTTTTGAATTCTTCTGGGGTAATTGTGTCAACTTTCTTGTTCTTTGATTCAAAAAAACCACAAACTTTTTTATTTTTTATTTTATTCGGAACAGAAATAAATAAATTCACAGAATTTTTTTTCACATCAAATTTTTGTAGATTAACAATTAAGTCAACTGTTTGATCAAACTTTCTTTCCTTGTTTTTTCGCAATTCAACTAATGCTTTTTTTAATTGTTCTTTCAATTCTGCCATTTGTTTTAATCTCCCATTTTCTGCGTCGCAAACATAGAACATATTTTACAACGATATGGTTCAATCGATTAAAATTCCAATCAGATTTATATTTATAAAACTTTCTTATCACAACAACCCTTAAAAAGTTGTTATTAATTTTTTATTTATGGAACTCATAGCACTTTTATCGTCAGGAAAAGGAAGCTGGGCACAGGTTTCTGGTTTGATGAAGTATGGAGACTGGGAAAAAATAATTCTCCTCGGAAGCGATTTTGCAAAATCTTTCACGCACGAAAAGCCATTTGAATTTATTCAGGTTGATTTAGGCAAAAGAATAAAAGAACTTCAACAAGAATTCAAGGAAAAATTAAAAGGAAAGATAGATGGAATGGAAGTCGCACTTTCAATTGCGTCCGGCGACGGCAAAGAACACATGGCTTTGGTTTCTGCATTGATTAATTTGCCTGTCGGAGTTAGATTTGCAGCACTCACAAAAGAGGGTGTGATTGATTTGTAGTAATTCTCTTGTAGTTACAAGACAGAAACATTTATAAACTTCTAATTCATGGAACTTTTATGGATATTAAAGATTTACAACCAATAAAAGGAATGCCTAAAAATTTAATTATCGTTCCGACTTTTTTATCGGGTGCATTAAAAGATGCTGTTATTCCCGCTTATTTATTAGAATCAACAAAAGGCAATTCAAATTTTAGTTTTTATGACACAGATAAAGAATCTGCAAGAGGTTCAAGCCCAATTATCAATGGGGC
>CAZEFN010000057.1:0-3740 GCA_964511585.1 Candidatus Woesearchaeota archaeon | reverse complement strand
ATACCCACCAGGTCCAGCCCCGATAATAATTAAATCATAAACTTTCATAAGTTTTATAATGTGCTTTGGTTTTTATATCTTATGAAAAAATCTATTGCAAAATCCCTGAAAAAAGAAATAAAACTTTCTGAAAAAGAAATTGAGATCTTAATTGAAATTCCCCCTTCTTCCTCGATGGGCGATTTTGCATTTCCTTGCTTTGTACTTTCCAAACAATTAAAAAAATCACCGCAACAAATTGCACAGGACTTAAAATTAAAAATAAAACTTCCAAAAGGATTTGCAAATATCGACGCGCACGGAGCATATCTAAATTTTACACTTGACAGAAAAATGTTTGCAGAAAATTTAATTAGAGAAATCTTAAAACAAAAAGAAAAATTTGGAAATTCTGATATTGGAAAAGGAAAAAAAATTATGATTGAATTTCCATCGCCAAATACAAACAAGCCACTTCATTTAGGGCATTTAAGGAATATGTCTATAGGGGAATCAATTTCAAGGATTTTTGAATTTCATGGGAATAAAATTATCCGGGCTAATCTTAATAATGACCGCGGAATTCATATTTGTAAATCAATGGTCGCTTATAAAAAATTTGGAAAAGGAAAAAAACCAGATAAAAAATCAGACCATTTTGTCGGTGATTTTTATGTTTTATTCAATGAAAAATTAAAACAAAATCCAGAATTGGAAGAGAAGTCTAAAGAATGTTTGATAAAATGGGAAAATGGAGATAAAGAAATAATTGGTCTCTGGAAAAAAATGAATAAATGGACTCTCGACGGATTTAATAAGACATATAATTTATTTGGGATAAAACATGACAAAGAATATTATGAAAGTGATATTTATAAAAAAGGAAAAGAAATTATCCACGACGGGTTAAAAAAGAAAGTTTTCGAAAAAAAGGAAGATGGTGCAATAGCAATCAATTTAGGAAAAGAATTAGGTGAAAAAATTCTTCTGCGTTCAGACGGAACCTCTGTGTATATAACTCAAGATTTATATCTCGCAAAATTAAAAGAAGAGGATTTTAATTTAGATGGTTCAATTTATGTTGTGGGCAACGAACAGGAATATCATTTCAAAGTTCTTTTTTCAATTCTGGAAAAATTAAATTTTAGGGTTTCAAAAAATTTAAAACATCTTTCTTACGGAATGGTTAATCTCCCCGAAGGAAAAATGAAATCTCGCGAGGGCAAAGTGATTGATGCTGATGATCTGATATTAGAAGTTCAGAGTCTTGTCAAAAAAAATTTAGATTCAAGAGCAAAACTTTCTAAAAAAGAATTAGAATCAAGGAGTTTAATAATTGCTCTCTCTGCAATAAAATATTTATTATTGAAAGTTGATTCAAAAAAAAATATGCTTTTTAATCCAAAAGAGTCAATAAACTTCGAAGGAGATACAGGTCCCTATCTTCTTTATTCCTATGCGCGTGCAAATTCGATTTTGAAAAAAGCAAATTCAAAAACAAAATCATTTTTAGTTACAGAACTTGAACCAGTAGAAATTGAACTTGTAAAAAAACTTTCGCAATTTCCTGAAGTTGTTTTTTCTTCTTACAAAAATTACAACCCGTCGCTGATTGCAAATTATTCTTATGAACTTTCAAAAATTTTTAATGAGTTTTATCATGCTTGTCCTGTTATTCATTCACTTCAAAAAAATTTTCGCTTGAAACTGATTGAATCATTTAAAATTGTTTTAAAAAATTCATTAAATCTTTTTGGGATTGAAACATTGGAGGAAATGTAACCCGAAACATATATAAATAAAAATAACTATAGATTATATACTTTAATTAAATTAAAGGAGGTTGATGATGGCAACAAAAAGAAAAGCAATAATTCCTGGCAAGGGCATTTCAAAACTTTTTAGTTTTGTCGCATGGTTAACAGGAGTGATTGTTTCCCTATCTGTAGGTTTTGCTATGATTGGAGGAACTCTAGCTCTTCCAAGTTATCTTGGAGGATCTTTGATAGCAAGCTTGGCGGGGTGGATCGTAGTATTGACAACAGCATTAGGAGCAATTTTAGCAATCCTAAATAAATAAATAATTTTTTAACTATTTCTTTGTTTTATTTTTATGGAAATTTTTTTTGAATCATATGGTTGCACTGCAAATCATAATTCAACAGAAATAATGAAAGGATTAGTTCGGCAAGCAGGATTTAATATAACTTCTAATTTAAATTATGCTGATTTGATAATAATAAATTCCTGTATTGTAAAAGAGCCAACAGAAGAAAAGATTCGTAGGCGAATTCAGGATTTGCTCAAAGACAAAAAGAGAATAATACTTGCGGGTTGTATGCCAAGATTAAACAGAGAAAAATTATTTTCTAATAATTTATTTCTTCTTGATACCTCGCAGACAAAAAATTTAATTAATTTAATTCAGGATATTTATTCAAATGCTTATGAAGAGGGAAAATATCTTCAGCACAGAAACGAAATAAAACTCAATCTCCCAAAAATATCAAAAGAAAAATTAATAGGAATAACTCAAATTTCAGAAGGATGTCTTGGAAAATGTGCTTATTGTATCACGCGTTTTGCAAAAGGGAAATTGTTTTCTTATCCGCAAGAAGAGATAATTAAATCAGTCAAAAGTGATTTGGATGCAGGTGCAAAAGAAATTTGGATAACTTCTCAGGACTGCGCAAATTATGGAAATGACGACGGAAAACATTCTCTTCCTGAATTATTAAATGAAATTCTTTTAATCAAAAATAATTTTCATCTTCGACTTGGAATGTGCAATCCAGATAATGTCTTAAAAATTTTACCAGAACTAATTGAGTTATACAAAAATAAAAAGATGTTCAAATTTCTCCACGTTCCGGTTCAGTCAGGAAGCAACAAAATTTTAAAATCAATGAAAAGAAATTATTCAAAAGAGGATTTTTTGAAAATTATTCATGCATTCAAAAAAGAATTCCCAGAAATTCATATTTCAACAGATGTTATTGTTGGCTTTCCAGGAGAAACCGAAGACGATTTTCAGCAAACTTTTGATTTAGTTAAAGAAATAAAACCAGAAACAATTAATGTTTCAAAATTCTGGCCTCGCCCAAAAACACTTGCAGAAAAAATGCAACCACAAATTGATTCAGAAACAAAAAAGCAAAGAGCAATAAAAATTCTAAAACTTCACAATGAAATTTGCAATGAAAACCAGAAAAGATTTCTAAACACAGAACATGAAGTTTTAGTCAATTCAAAAGGTTTTGAAAATACTTATCTCGCCCGCGACGATAATTACAAACTTTTTGCAGTTCAGTCAAGAGAAAAAATTCTCGGAAAAAAATTAAAAATAAAAGTTAAGAAAATTACGCCGCATTATTTGATTTCAGAAGTTGTAATTGATTCTAACAACAAAACCTCTTCATAGGACGAATTGCAAAAATTATCATTGCAGCTAAAAACCATCCTCAGTGAATTTTATGGACTAAATTCATTGTAGCAAGCCAAACAGTTATGATAAAAAGAACTCCAGCAGCAACAGATAATTTTGTCAGACCAATGTCATGCACATCCATTTTCTTAACGTTTTTATCAAGTTTCTTAAACTTTCTCATTTTCACTCCTTTCAGTTTTTAATTATTTTTTCTTTTTCATTAATTGATTAATACCAATTAACAAAACAACAATTGCAAGTACCCACATCCATGCACCTGACAATAAATTAATAATTCCTGCTGCATGAATTCCTAAAAGAACACCCGCCAAAA
>CAZEFN010000056.1:0-8033 GCA_964511585.1 Candidatus Woesearchaeota archaeon | reverse complement strand
CCCATCAGATAAAAATGAATTTGGATTTTCAAAATAGTGTTAAAAACCAAATCATTGAATCTAACTTATCAAATTTATTTTTCATAAAAATATAGAACTAAATTAGTTTAAAATAATTATCATACTTTTTTACTGATTCTCAGCCAAATGGTCTATTGGTTTTCTGATAGACCTTTTCTATCTCTGATTCTTCTGATAATTTCATCTTTCATTCCAGCAGGAACTTTGTCAAATTCTTGTTCCAACAGCGACGAGCTTCCACGTCCTTCTGTTGCACTTCGCAAATCATTTGACCATCCAAGCATTTCAGCAACAGGCATTTTTGCTTTGATTTTAATAACACTGCCTTCTTGTTCTATGTCAAGTGTCTGTCCTCTTTTGCTTCCGACAAGTTTTGTAATTGTTCCTATATATGTATCAGGAACTTCAATAACATGAACCTGCAATGGCTCCAACAGCGACGCGTCTGCATCTTTCATAGAACCTTTAATGCCCTCGCGAACAGCAGGATAAACTTGTGCAGGTCCTCTGTGAATTGCATCCTCATGCAGTTTAATATCAGCCAAAGAAACTTTCATTTTCATGCAAGGTTCTCTTGCCAACGGCCCCTGGTCCATCACCATTTCAAACGCATCAAGAACCATCTCCATAACTTCTTGTATATGAACTTCACCGCGCGTCTCGTCTAAAAATAAATTACCTTTGTAAATATCTTTTACATTTCTAATATCATCCCCGTCCCAGCCGAATTTAGAAAGAACTTCTGCAATTTCCTGATTTTTCTTCTTCAATCGCCCTTCTGGCAAATCACCATTACGAATTGCTTCATAAATTTCATTTTCCAATGGCGCAACTTTAATAAAAAAACTATTGTGCTTATTTGGACTTCTACCCTCGACAACCTTGCCTTCTTTTCCAACTGTCTCACGATAAACAATAATTGGCGGAGATGTTTTAACCGCAAGTCCTTTTTCTGTTTTGATTCTGTTTTCAATAATTTCAAGATGCAATTCTCCCATTCCAGAAATCAGGCTTTCTCCTGTCTGCTCATTAATTTCAACTTTTATCGACGGATCTTCTTTTGCAACTCGCTTCAGCACTTCAACAAGTTTGGGCAAGTCAGCTGCTTTTGTTGCTTCAATTGATTTTGTAACAACAGGTTCAAATAAATGTTTGATTGCTTCAAATGGTTCAATTTCATTTTTGCTGACTGTCTCACCTACAAAAACGTCACGCAAGCCCACAACACCAATAATATTACCTGCTTTTGCGTCCTCAACAATCATTCTTTGTGCACCCTTGTAAACAGAAACCTGCTGAACACGAACATGCCTCTTCGCAAGATTCATGTAAACATCCTCGCCTTGTTTTATTTTTCCTGAAAATAATCTCCCGCACGCAACCTCTCCGGCATGTTTGTCGACGACAATTTTAATAGGAACAAAAACAGTTTCTCCTTTTGGGTCACAATTTATCAACGACTTCCCTAATTCTGATTCAATATCTCCATGCCATATTTTTGGAATTCTGTACTTCTGTGCATCAACAGGATTAGGATGGTGTTTTACACTCATACTCAAAACAACTTCATGCAACGGTGCTTTTTTCGCCAGTTCCTTAAAATTTTCATTTTCATAAGCATCAATAACATCCTTGAAAGTAATTCCCTTTTCTTTCATATAAGAAAAACTCAATGCCCAGTTATGAAATGCAGAACCAAACGCGACAGTGCCCTCACCGACGCCGACTTTCCATTTTTCTTTGTAGCCCTCTGGTGCAATGTTTTCAATTAATGAATTAACATGATCAATAATTTTAATGAATTTCGCCTGCATTGCTTCTGGTGTCAGTTTAACTTCTTTGATTAACCTGTCAACTTTATTAATGAACAAAACTGGCTTCACCAGCTCTTTCAATGCCTGCCGAACAACAGTTTCTGTTTGTGGCATAACTCCCTCGACAGCACAAGTAAGAATAACACAACCATCAACAGCACGCATTGCTCTTGTGACATCTCCACCAAAGTCAACATGCCCCGGAGTATCAATAAGGTTAATCAGATAATCCTCTCCATTAACTTTGTGAACCATTGATACCGACGCTGAATCAATTGTAATTCCTCGCGTCGCCTCGTCCTCGTGAAAATCCAAAGCCCTTTGTTTTCCTGCTGTTTTTTCTGACAGCATTCCAGCACCAGCCAAAAGATTATCAGAAAAAGTCGTCTTTCCGTGGTCAATATGTGCTGCAATCGCGATGTTTCTAATATGATCCTGTTTTTCCATCAACTTCCAAATTTTTTTTGTTGTATCTTCTGCCATACCAATAAAATAAAAATTTCCTTCCAGAAATTTTGATAATAATTAATTGAGAAATTGATTTTTAAATTTATTTGTTGAAGGAAATTTTGAAAAATTTTAATTTTTATTCAGATAATTCTTAACTCTTCAGAATTTTTGTATGCAATCTTTAAATAATCTTCTTCTGGAATTTGCCCCTTTTCTCTTAAAAAGGGGTCAATAATTACTCCTTCTTTTAAAGAGACAATATAATGCATTTTAAAATTTCCTTCGATATGTTCAACTTCAAATATAGGATTATCCCCCCATTGATTTTTATTATTAATTATTTTTCTAATAATTTCTGATTTTCTTTCTTCTAAAATTTTTTCACATTCTTCATAACAATTCATTTTAAAATTAACTATCTCGCACTATCAGCCTGTGCCTCGCTTTCCTTTTTTTTCTTCATTGCAAAACTTTCTCCGTTTTGTTCAGAAGCCAAAACAATTTCGTCAGCAAGTGTTTGTGCAATTGTTTTCTTTTTGTTAAATGCCTTGTCAGATGCACCTTGAATCAGCCATCTTAAAGATAAATTAACTCTTCGCAACGGCGACACATCAACTGCCTGAGGATAACGCGCACCGCCGTACTCAATCACTGTAACCTCGTCGCGTGGCGCAACATTTTCAATTGCCTTAACCAAAACAGCAACTGGATTTTTGCTTGTTCTTTTTTCAATCATTTCAAATGCTTCCAAAATAATATTCATATTTTTTGAATATTTTCCAGTAGAATGTCCGAGAATAATTCTGTGTTTTTTTCCACGATGTCCTGCAGTCGCAAGCCGATTCATTAATCTTTCAACAACATTAACTTTTGTTTGCCCATGTTTTCCAACATTTCGCCCAAAACTTTTCAAAATTAATTTTGGTTTAAGATTTATTGCATTTTTCAATCCCTCTTCTTCAACTTTCACTTCTGACAAATCATACTTGTCGAAAATTTTAAAATTTAATAATTGAATTTTTTGTTCTGTCATTTTAACTTCTCCAATATTCTCCTATTAAAATTATTTTCTATCATTTCATCTTCTACCCTTTTCAATCTTGCCTTTAACTAACAAGTGTAATGGTTGGTCATTTATTTGAATAACCTGAAAACGAATTCCACGAATATCTCCTTTTGCTCGTCCTTGTTTCCCGCCGATTCGTTCAATCAAAACCTCGTCGTGCTCGTTGATAAATCTTTGTGCAAGATTTCCAGGAATAAAAGCACCCACTGTTTTTCCGTTTTTCTTTAACTGAACTCTGCAACATTTTCTCATCGCTGAATTTGGCTGTGCTGCTTCTTTCTGGAATTTTGAAAGCACAATTCCTTTCGCCTGACTCGCGCCTTTGAGAGGGTCTGATTTTTTAAAAAGATTCAGTGTCCTAATCTTGTATGCTCGGTCTTTCCATCTAAATTGTTTTCTTTTCTTAACTAATTTTGTTGCTGATTTTAATCCCATATTTAATTCTTAAAGAGAAGAGTTTTTAAAACTTACTAAATAATTTTATTCTTCTATTTCAAAATGAGCTTTTTTATTAGTTGGGTCAAAAAATAATTTTGCTTTTGTTTTAAGCATAAAATCTACTCCAAGTAATCTAGGTTGAATAGCTTTTTCTTCACCTTTTATTGGAACATCAACAGGCATTTCAATTTCTAATTCCCCAAATTTTAATTTTGCGTTATTAAGGATTTTTGTGAACATTTGTGAACCCCCGATATTAATTGGTTTATTTCTTCCTTCCAATCTTTCTCGTTGAAGTGGAGAGAATCTTATTCTTTTTACATCTCTTGGGCCAATTATAGTTATTGGACTGCCAGTATCTACTATTGCCTCTATTATTGCAAATATTTTTGGGTCATTACATCTTAAAAGAAAACGAGCTATTATTCTAAGATTATCATCATAATGACAAACTTCTAATGGAATTTGTTTCATTTTAGAGAATTATAATTTTTCCTTTAGGATGAACAAATTCTATAAAGATATAAGAAGGGTTTTGATTTTTTGCTTCAATCTCTTTTATAACTAAATCAATGCTTTTCCCAAATGCAATTGGTTTGGATTCTTTTACTGCTACAAACTTATTTGTAAATCCTTCATTTCTTAATTTATTTATATTTTTATGAAACCATTCACTATCCTTTTCAAATTTATGTAATAATTCTAATTCTTGATCCATCTTATTTTTTGTTTAAAGATTTTAATATTTATAAATATTACTTGTTTTTTAGATTGGTGCACTAAACAATCCGCACATCTTTGCTAAAAAAATCTTTAATAATTTTTTGCAATTCAATTAATCTTCTTTTATCTCGCCCAATCAGCGACGCCTTGCTTTGCCGGTTTGCAGAAATAATAATCTCATTTCCCTGAATCTCAATCTCACGAAATTCAATTGGTTCAACAATTTTCTGAATGAAAAATTTTACATCCCCCAACCCGCGCGGACTTGGGATAATCTTTATTTTTTTTCTTAAAACACTGCTTATTTTTTTTACATTTCCTCCGTTCTCTCCGACTGCTTTTGAAATTAATTGTTTTGGAACGCAAAAAATAAGAAAATTATTATATGAAAAACAAAATTTCGTCGGGACACGCGTAATTCTCCCGAATAAATTAAGATGTCGAATGCCCTGCATGTCCAATGTGTTTACCATCTTTTGATATTTTTGTTAGAAATAATATGTTTAAAACCTTTTCGCTTTTGCATTTCAAGTAAGAAAAGGATTTAGTAAAAAATTTGTTTTTACTCTATAAATTTATGTGATTTTAAATTAATAATTTTCAGGTTCTCCATAATCCCTTATAGGATAATCATCACAAAATCCTAAGCATGAAATTAATCTCTCTATATCTTTTTCTGCGAGTTGTATCGTCTTTTCGGTTATACTATCGGGGGGTTCTTTATTGTCTTTATTTACAAGTGATTCTTCAGAAAATCTATCTGTAATATCTTTTTTAAATTCAAAATCCAATCTTCTGAAAATTATTTTTCTAGAACAATTAAATGTTTCGTTCATATATATGAATTATAATCCCCTTATCTTTTTAAATTTATTTGTTTGTCGCTTCAACAATTTTTTTCTCTGCTGTTTTTTTGTCGCTTTCTTTTTTTGTAAGTGAACCAATAACTTTTACAAGAAGCCCTGGAAGCCCGGTTCCAATTGGAACTGGTTGATTCAAAATTATGTTTTCAATCACACTTGATAATTTTTCTTTTTGTCCTTTCACCGAAGCATTCACAAACTGCCTGTCTGGTGTTTCAAAAGTTGCCCTCGCTAAAATAGATGATTTTTGTGCAATAATTCCCATTCTTGTAACACCTTTTATCTTCCCTGTATTTGTCATAGCGTCGGCAATTAATTTAAAATGTCTGCCATCAATATCAAGCCCCTGATTATCCAGAACACTTTTTGCTTCGTCTATCACAAGTTGTCTTGCCGCTTCAATACCAAACACGTCTGCAAATTCATATAAATCATTTGACAAAATTTTATCTTTATTCACTTCTTTCATCTCAATCATATCTCTCAAATTTGTTCCAAGAGTCATTATAATATAATCTCTTTCTTTTTTCACAATTAAAATTTGCTTTATTCCCTTGACGCCAGAAATAACTGTTCCTTTTAATTTTTCTTTTAATTTGTAAATCTCCCCGAATTTCATTTTTGATAAATTAAGAATAACCCCGTCTCCTTTGTCCTTTGCATTAATGTTTGAAGATTTTAATTTGTCCACAATTTTAGCATTTGTGACGCCGGTGTTTTTCATTTTTCCCTTATCAATTTTGATTTCCATTTTCTTTTCACTAAAATCAATATTAATTTCAGAAGCAATTTGTCCGAGGGTAATTTCTTTTATTTTTTCTGCAAATTTCCTTGCTGTATCTTCGTTATTATATTCCTTGTTTAGGTAAATTTCCATTTTTGGGGAGGATGGTTTTTTACGCGCGTCAAAAATTTCAATCAGTCGTGGGAGCCCCATTGTGACCTGCATTTCCGCAACACCAGCCATATGGAAAGTTCTCAGAACCATCTGTGTTGACGGCTCACCAAATGATTGTGCAGTTATGATTCCAATTGCTTCACCTGCTTCAATTTTTCCTTTAATGTGTGCTTTAGAAACATCAATTCCGTCGTCGCCATATTGAAATTGGATGATATTATTATTTCCATCTCTAACTGTCCCGTCATATTCAACTCTCAAATCCTGCAATGCATTTGATAATCTTCTGTATAAGTAACCTGATTTAGGAGTTCGCAGTGCAGTATCCATGAGTGAATCACGTCCGGTAATTGCACCAAAGAAAAATTCATCTGGTCTCAATCCTTTGATAAATGAATCATAAATAAATCCTCTTGCCCTCGGTGTTAAGTCATCTTTTTTGAAAAAAGAAAGTGTTCTTCCATTATAACCAAAGTCAATTCTTCTTCCGCTCATTTGTTGCTGTCCGACACAACAAGCCATCTGGGTTATGTTAAGCATATTACCTCCGCCTCCTGATTTTATCATGTGATTTACAGGATTTTCAGCAGGAAATTCATCCTGAACGATTTCTCCTATTTTTGTTCTTGTTTCATTCAAAACTTGCAATATTTTTATTTCCCTTGATTCTTCTTTTGTTTTTCCGGGAATAATTTCAAGAGTATCATTATCATATGATTCTAAAATCTCTTCTGTCTTTTTTTCTGCTTTTCTAACAACGTCTTTGCTCATTTCAATAACTTTATCATCCATGTCAAGATCTTCAAGAGCAATTGTAATTCCTCTTTCAGAAAGATATTTTATTCCAAGGTGAAATGATTTTTTTATTATCTCAAATGTTTTTTCTCTTCCTAAAATTCTGTCCAGTTCTTTTATTAAAACCCCGTCGCCACTACCAAATGTTCTTTTGTCTATTTTACCTTTCACAATTTTGCCGTCTTTTATGCTGATTGTCTTGTTTGAAAAATTCATTTTTGGCAAAATCATCGAGAATAATTCAGTTCCTTCAATTGTTTTTTTTGAAACCTCTGCATCAATTCCAGATTTGTACAAAAGATTATTCGCGTCTTCTCTTGTGAAAATATCCCTTCCAATTAAGTAGTTTCCAGTATTTGTATCTTTGACGCCCCCGATAAGATTTGAATTATTTTTTGGAGATATAAGGTGCTTTTTTATGTCAAGCAAAATTTTTGTTTCTGTTCTTGCTTCTTCTGTTTGAGGAGAATGGATATTCATTTCATCTCCGTCGAAGTCCGCGTTATATGGGGCAGCAACAGCAGGATGCAACCTGAAAGTTCTTCCTGGCAGTACTTTTACAAAATGTGCCATCAAACTTCCTCTGTGCAAACTTGGATGTCTGTTGAATAAAACAATATCTCCGTCAATAAGATGCCTCTCTACTTTGTAACCCTGAGCAAGTTCTTCTATAATTTCTTCTTTTAATTCTTCTGTAATTTTCTTTCTCTTTCCATCAGGACGAATAATATAATTTGCACCAGGATATTCAGAACCTTTTTTTATTAATCCTTTTAATCTTTTAAGATTCAAGTCATTTGCTGTTTCTAAAACTGTTACAATTTTTGCAATTTCATAGGGAACACCAACTTCATTCATTTCAATCAGAGGATCAGGAGAAATAACAGAACGAGCAGAATAATTAACCCTTTTGCCTGCAAGGTTTTTTCTTATTCTTCCTTCTTTTCCTTTGATTCTTTCTGTGA
>CAZEFN010000055.1:0-3310 GCA_964511585.1 Candidatus Woesearchaeota archaeon | reverse complement strand
ATCTGTCTTTTTATTCTTTGTGATTGCCCCAACAGCTTTTGCTGTTAGTGAGAGCCGCTATTACAGATCAGACATGCACACAGTTAATGGATTAAATACATATAAATTAGATACCACAAATTCTGCTTCTGAAAGTGGTATTGGATTTCGTAAAGATGACATAGAACACATATACAGGGGGGGGGTGTACTTGTATATTTCCTGTTTATTATAATTCTGATATATATATAAGACATTCAAATGGAGCCCAAACTCTCCTTGGTTCAAGCATAGCTCAAACTGTCAGAGGAGGAGGTATCGCAGAGGGTTATCAATCTAATACATGGAGCTGTCCTAAAACATCTCTTTCACCAACAGATGCAATAAGAGTCATTGAAAATGTGGAGATAAGAAGTTATTCAAAATCAACAAGGAATTTTATAACTGAACAGCTTGATTCTGTAATGCTGGAAGCAACAACATGGACTTTTAATAGATATACTTGGTATGATACATTTTGCGTCACATCTGGGAGTAGTGGTACCATTGGCTATTACCTCCCTAGCGGTACCTACGGGAGGACATATTATGGTAGTTCCTCATATAATACAAGAATTGAGGGGTTTTCTTATACCCCAGCACCAACCTATGTTGATTGCGGACTTCGCATTCGTACAGGAACCCTGACTCTGGCAATTGCCTGCGAACCGGCTGGAACCCTGACTTCTCCCTTGCGAATTAGAAAAGGCGGTTCCACTTATGGTATTGTTTTGGTGGCTACTACTGATGCTAATGCTTCTCCTCTAAGAATCCAAACAAGTTCTGGGGTGAAAGCTTTAAGGAAATACTAAAACCTAGAGGAGTTATTGCGATATAATAAATAAAACGGTCGAAAGAAATTAAAGAGAGATTAATAAGATTAAACATCTTATGTCTAATTAAACAAAATTTTATTAGTTGTAGTTATTGTTTTATTGGTTGTTTTGGCTATTTTGATTTATTGGCAAAAGGTTGGTTTTGAAAAACCTTACTGGGCAGTTTATCTTAATACCGGACAACGTCGGCATCGGGACGACGAATCCACAACAAACCTTAAATGTCGTCGGACATACTAATTTATCAGGATTGTGTGTTGCAGAAGATACTATGATAAGCATGGCTGATGGAAGTAAGAAAAAAAGTTTAGAGTGAAAATTATGAAAACAGGGAAAGAGATTTTGCTGAGGGGTTAGAAAAATTAATAAATATCCTTTTATTTTTTTATTATGAAAAGAGGTATGAGTTTTTGGGATATTCTTGCATGGATTATATTAGGGTTAATTTTATTGTGGTTGATTTTAAAAGTTACAGGAATTATTAACACGCCTGTTTTTATTGAATACGCACCTTACTTTGGAGCAGCATATATTGCTGGATGGGCAATGCACAAACTAGACTCTGTTTCAGACGATGTAAAAAGTTTGAAGAAATTCGCAAATGCAACAGCAAATGAAATTAATAATATTAAATCTAATTGTTCTAAAAATCACTCTAATGCGTGAACTAAATCAAAAAATATTCAATTATCTTATAACTTTGAAAAAAGGAGAGACAACAACATACAAATTTCTTGCAGAAAAATTTAATTCACATCCTCGCGCAGTTGGTAAAATTCTGGCGTCAAACAAAGATAAAAATGTGCCGTGTTTTAAAGTGATTTGCAGCGACGGAGAATTGGGCGGTTATAATGGATTGTTAGGGGGAAGTAAAGAGGGATTGATTAAGAATAATTAATTTGTTCCTTCAATACCAAATAATATTTTAAATTTATTTTTGTTTTTCTTATTTAACTTAAATCCTTCTGATAGAGAGATTATAAAAACATATTTTAAAATCCATAATCTAAAATAATAATCTTTTATCTTTTTTGGTTTGAAAAATCCTTTAATTCTTTTTTCATCTTCTCCTCTTTCTATTTCTGTTGAAAAAAAATTTTCATTCCCAAAACCAATTTCTGCAAATATTTTTTCTCTCATTCAACCTCAATCTCCATTCTCCACGAGTTTTTCTCTCCTGAAATTTTTTTATTAACAACTTTTAATCCTCGTCGGAAAAGCGGGCAATCCAACACAAATGTCTCAAACTCTCCGCCTTCTCCTGCTGGATGAATTTTATATTTTTTATTTAATTCTTTAACATCTTCGATAAAATCTTTGTCTATTTTTCTTCCGAGCCATTTTTCGTCAAGTGGAAATGCAGCGACGCCAGTAATTATTATCTCAAATTTGTTTTTAATTAATTCTTCAATATATTCAAATTCATTTTTATGCCAAAGGGGATTAATGCATTTTAGTTTTAATTTATCACAGATTTTTTGAATTCGCGACGACTGATAAATAGAATGCAAAGCTCCTGTTACAATTGCCTCAATGCGATATTTTTCTTTTGCTGTTTTAATTGCTTTTTCTAAATCATTTAATTCTTCTTCTTTTTTTCCTTTTGTTTTGAAAATCAGCAACGGAATATCCATAACTTCTGCCTGCTTTTTTGTTTTTTCAATTGACGGAGTGTGGAACATGTAACTATCTTTATTTTCTGAAAAAATTGAAATCAAATAAGTTAATTCATGCCCTGATTTTTTCGCGAGATATGCAGAATAAACAGAATCTTTTCCTCCTGAAAATAAAACCGCTGTTTTCATAAATTGAAAAATAAAAAGAGTTTTTAATCTTTGTCTAATTCTTCTTTAATCTCTTCTTTTATTTCCTCTTCAAAAACATCTTTCAAGTCAGCATAAGGGTCGCCGTTTTTTTCAAGATAGATTTTTCTCATCCAGATATAGATTTCATCAAAATGGTTTTCCTGTTCAAGCCAGATTTTTTTTGAATTTTCAAGATGAAGTAAAGGAAAAAATGAATTTATTTTTTCTTCTGGATTTCCGTTCACAAATTCTGTTAAAGATATTTTTATCTTTTCTTTATTTTTGCCAAAATATATTAAAAGTGTTTCGTGAATTGATTTAATCTTGTCCTTTATACTGAATTTTTTTTTTGGAAGAGAAAAACCTGTTTCGCGAAGTGCGTTTTTATTCAAAATTTCTTTTTTTATTCTGCGATTCTCTGTTGTAACTGCTTTATCAAGTGCAGCTATTAGTTCTTTTAATGTGACTCTTTTATAACGAGGCATTGGACTCCTTGGAATAAGAAGAGGTATTTCTTCGTCAAGTTCAATGCGTTCCATTGTGTATTTTTTTTCTTCTTTTTTTCCAAATAAAATTTCGTCAATGCTTTTGATATACTGATTAAGAAGAATCTCTGATTTTATGCGAAGAAGAAGTGCTGCTGCGAGAAGA
>CAZEFN010000054.1:0-6096 GCA_964511585.1 Candidatus Woesearchaeota archaeon | reverse complement strand
AGCACAGATTTCACCCAGTGAGTTATAGCCCTTCCACCAAGTTAATAGCCGAATACTCAACAGAGGCTTAACAGTCACATCCTTTCCAGGACAACCGATATGATAACTAAAATAAGTATATATTTAAATCTTTCTTTTTTGCTACTTCATCAAGGATCTCAATAGTTCCTCTCCTTAAGGATACGCTTATTCTATCTTCTTTTTCAAAATCTTCCACTTTACAAAAATTAATCCTCCTTGTCAATTTATGTAAAATTTAATCTTTAAAATGGAATATATAAAAAGTTTTCGGTAATGTTGTTGCTCTTTAGTAATTAAAAAAATGCTTCGTGGCGTCCTAAACACCGAAGATCGAAGATGCAAACTCACGACCTCGCTCGGATTTTTATTTTTGCCTTCGGAATGTTTCTCGCGAAGTCGCTCGGGATTTGAAATTAAAAATTTCTTGTGTTTCTCAAACCCGTAAGATTTCACTTTGTTCAATATCATAAATGAGGCTGCTAACTCCTGACCTCGCTCGGCTTTATGGATTATTGCCTACCACGAAATCACTCGACCCTCGAATAAAATAAACTTCCTGAATTTACGTGACTCCAAATTCTTTCAGAATTAATTGCATCAGGAATATCTGAATAAGATGCAATATGGCCCCGAAGGGATTTGAACCCTCGACACCCAGATTTCTCCTGCGATTTCGTCGGAGGCATCGAGCATTTACGCGAGCCAATTCCATCGCCCTTGATGTCGAGCGTGGGTGCAAGTAGGAAATCGCCGTTCCACATTTTGAGGAAGTTTCTAAAAGAAACTAGCGGGTTTCTTTTAAGAGTCTGGTGCTCTAACCAAACTGAGCTACGGGACCTTATTTATTTTATAAAAAACAAATTTAAAAATTCTTCTAATAAAATTTATTAATACTATTTGGGTTGTAATTAAAAAGACGGTGAGTAACAAATATGAATTAAAAGAAAAAGCAAGAGATTATTCAATTCAAGAAGGGATTTTTGCGTCTATGAAAAATTCTTTTGGGGGCAGATTTTTCCAGCCATTTGCAATTGCGATAAATTCAAGTAACTCATTTGTTGCAATGATTACTTCTATAACCGGTTTGCTTGGGCCAATAAGCCAATTATTTAGCTATAAACTTATTGAAAAATATTCAAGAAAAAAAATAATTCTCAAGTCAATATTTTATGAATCTTTTTTTTATTTTCTCGCTGTTTCAACAATAAGTGGGATAACCTGGGCAGGGATTCATCTCGCAGAAAATAATTTTATATATGATAACATAAAAAAACAAGATAGAGGAAAAGCAATTTCTTATTACAATATGTATTGGGGGATAGGAACATCAGCAGGGGCATTTCTTGGTGCGATATTAATAAAGTTCTTACACACTTCATTTTTTGCACCAATAAAATTGATTTTTATAATTAGCGCAATCTTTGGATTAGTGTGCATTTTATCTTGTATTTCAAAGTTAAAAGAAATCCGAAAGGTGAGAGAAGTAAAAAGAGATTTTTTAAAGAAAATGATTTTTCATGATGGGATGAAAACAATTAATGACGAAATACATTATATAAAATCAATTCCACATTATATTGAGATGAGATAGTCAAAAGATATTTAAATCCTTCCTAATTGAAATTTCTATGTTCAGAAAAAAGAAGTGCAAAAATTGTGAGAAAAAAGTTAGTGAGAATTATGACTTTTGTCCTTATTGTGGGGATGATTTAGTAAATCCAAAAAAACAAGACGATTGGGGAATGCTCGGTAGAAATGATTTTAATGGGTTTAACGAGATAAAAATGCCAATGGGTTTTGGAACATTATTTAATTCACTTGTAAAAAATCTTGATAAACAGTTCAAGGAAATTGATAAAGAATCAATTAAAAAGAGTCAATCGCCGAATCTAAGGGGCAGTGGAATAAGCATAAATATTTCAACATCTGGGAATTTTCCCCCAAGAATAAAAATACAAGAATTTGGAAACTCCAAAAAACAAAAGGCAAGCCCGGAAATAAAAGGCAAGCAAATAAATATTTCTCAGAAAGAAATTAGGCAATTACTGAAACTTCCAAAAAAAGAACCTGAAACAGAAATGAAAAGATTTTCAAATAGCATAGTTTATGAAATTAAAGTTCCTGGTGTGGATTCTCTTGATAACGTAGCAATAAATAAACTTGAAAACAGCATTGAGATAAAGGCATTTGGAAAAAAATATGTTTATGTTAAAATTATCCCATTAAATCTTCATATAAAAAATTACAATCTTGAAGGAGAAACTTTGATTCTTGAATTAAAAAATTAATGAGGCTGCACGGATTTGAACCGTGGACCCCTGCCTTTCTGAATCGTTACTATGGTTCGGAATGGACGAACTCGTTCGTACTTATCAGAGCAGTACTCTAACCAGACTGAGCTACAGCCTCATATAAAATTAACAGAACAAGTTATTTATAAGTTTTGTTAATTAATTCCAAATCTTTTTAAACCAATTTTTTCTAAATAACTTATGACAGAAAAGAAAACAGAAACATCGAAAAGTGTTAGAGGGTTTTATAATTTTATAAAACAGGCGTGGAAAAAGCCAGATAAAAAAATTCTTCGAGAGAGAATGACTGAATGGAGAAAATCAGAAGTTTTTACAAGAGTCGACAAACCATTAAGATTAGACAAAGCAAGAGCGCTTGGATATAAAGATAAAAAAGGATTTGTTATAATCAGAATAAGGATTAAAAGAGGAGGACATAAAAGGCCAATACCAAATGCAGGACGACGAAGCAAAAGAATGCACACTCGTAAAAATTTAAAGATGTCTTACAAGTGGATTGCAGAACAGCGAGTTGAAAAAAAATACAAAAACCTCGTCGTGCTGAACTCATATCAGATTGGAAAAGACGGACAGCATTATTTTTTTGAAGTTATTTGTGTTGACCCTGAAAGACCGGAAATTAAAAATGACAGAACAATGAATTGGATTACAAAAAAGAAAAATCAAAAAAGAGCAATGCATGGGGTGACAAGTGCAGGAAAAAAATCCCGTGGACTGCGAAGCAAAAATCCAATGAACAAAAATCGCCCGTCGAGAGCAAGGAGCGGGATAAAATTCAAGAAACACACATCAAGAGCAAAAGGTGGAAGAGGATAAGAATATAGTTATTTTCTTTCTTGAAAAATTATTCTTCTATTTAATTCTTCTAAATATCCTTGGTTATTAATTAAGAAGTCCCTAACTTTTCTTTTGAAGATAACCATATTCTCTTTTTTCATTAAATCAATATGAATATTTGCAGAATTATCTTTATTACAAGAATATAAAAAGTCATCAATTGTAAAAACATGAAAAAGTGTTTCTTCAACCAGGAAAAAAACCAGAAGCAGAATTTTGTTTTACGCCTGTTTCAGCAAGAGAATATTGTAATCTACATGGGCTTTGGAAAAGTGAATAATCTTAAAAACAACTTCTTCTTATTTTATTAATGAGGTATGAAAAACTCGCTCAACTTTATGAAGACCTTGACTCAACAACAAAACGGCTTGAAAAAATTTCAACGCTCTCAAAATTTTTGCATCTTCTCCACGACGATGATAAAGAAGTTTTATATCTTTTACTCGGACGCATTTATCCAGAATATGATGAAAGGAGAATCGGGATTTCAAACCAGATTGTAATAAAAGCAATTTCAAAATCAACAGGAAATTCGGGAAGTAAGGTA
This sequence comes from Candidatus Woesearchaeota archaeon, assembly GCA_964511585.1. GTDB lineage: Archaea > Nanobdellota > Nanobdellia > Pacearchaeales > GW2011-AR1 > ARS1301. Next base: position 2,379 of record CAZEFN010000054.1, on the reverse strand, counting down.
ATATCTGAATGGAAAAAAATCGGCGACATCGGAAAAGTGACGGAAAAATTAATAAAAAATAAAAGCCAGTCAACTTTGCATTCGCATATTTTAACAACTAAAAAAGTTATTGAAAATTTATGCAAACTTCCTGAACTTGAAGGCAAGGGAACTGTTGGAAAAAAATTAGGGCTGATAACAGAACTTTTGACTTCTGCATCTTCAATAGAAGCAAAATATTTGGTTAGAACATTGATAGGCGATTTAAGGATTGGGGTTCAGGAAAGTACAATTCGTGAGGCAATTGCAGAAGCATTTTTTGATGACAGAAAGCAGGCATCAATAAAAATTCAAAGTGCAATTGACCGCTCAAATGATTTAGCAAAAGTTTTTGAAATTGCGAGAAAAGGAAAAATATCAGAATTAGAAAAAATTCATCTTGAAGTGGGCAAGCCAATAAAAGCTATGCTTGCACAAAAAGTTTTGACGATTGCCGACGGGTTTAAAGCGCTCGGAAAACCCTGTGCAATAGAATATAAATATGATGGATTTAGATTGATAATACATAAGAAAAAAAATGAAATAAAGTTGTTCACTCGGAGTTTGGAGGATGTAACAAAACAATTCCCAGAAGTTGTAGAATATATCTTAAAATATGTTAAAGGAAATTCATTTATTCTTGATTCAGAAGCAGTCGGATTTCACAAAAAAACAGGAGAATACACTCCTTTTCAAAATATAAGTCAGAGGATTAGAAGAAAATATAACATCGAAAAATTACAAAAAGAATTGCCTGTGGAAATAAATGTTTTTGATGTCATATTTTATAATGAGAAATCTTTAATTAATGAACCATTTGAGAAAAGAACAAATATTCTTAAAAAAATAATTTTCCCAAAAAAATATAAGATAGTGCCTGCAAAACAAGTTATCACCAGCGACGAGGAAAAAGCAGAAAGATTTTACAAAGAAGCACTGAATAATAATCAAGAAGGAATAATGATGAAAAATCTTTCTGCAGTTTATCAACCAGGTTCAAGAGTTGCGACCTGGATTAAAATAAAGCCAGAACTAAAAGATTTGGATTTGGTTATAACTGGTGCAGAATATGGGACAGGAAAAAGAAGCGGCTGGATGTCAAGTTTTATTTTAAGTTGTAAAAATAATGATGAGTTTTTAGAAATAGGAAAGATGGGAACAGGAATAAAAGAACTTGAAGGACAGGGGGTTTCATTTAAGGAATTAACAGAACAACTTACACCATTGATAATGAAAGAAAAAGGAAAATCAGCGACAATAAAACCAAAAATTGTTGTTTCTGTAACATATCAAGAAATTCAAAAATCACCAAATTATAATTCAAGATTTGCATTAAGATTTCCACGACTGACTGCATTACGTCCTGACAAAAAATCAGATGAAATCGCAACCCTTGAAGAAATAAAAAAAGATTTTGAAAACCAAAAAAGAAATTGGGGGTATGGATAATAAAAACTTTAAACCCGGTTATCTTCTATAAAGTATGGATATAATGCAAAAAATTTCAAAAACTCATGATTATTTTTTTCTTTCTTTAACTAAGAAGAAATCTCCACTCTTTAGAGTGGGGTTTAGTCCCTCCTGATAAATATTTATTTCTAAGCTTGTTTAAAAAAAGATAGCCGAGATACTCGGCTATTGAAAGTTACAGTTGTAGTAATAACTTTCTCAAAATAGATAAATGTTTGCATCCGCTTAGCGGATGCTCTGGAGGAGAAAATGGAAACCCCGGTTAGCATAAATCAATATAAACATTATGACCACAGCGTCGGTGTAATGATGTTGCATCTTGAATGGTGCACCAAATATAGATATAAGATGTTTGGAAAAGTAAATTACAGGAATCTGATAAACGCATGCATTCGAAGGTCAGCTTCGAGAAATAATATAAAAATTATTGAGATAGATGTTCAACCAGAACATGTTCATTGCGTTGTTGAAGTTAGTTTTACAATGTCTGTATCAAAGACATTGCAGATATTGAGGGGAGGTTCATCAAGATTGTTTTTTCAGTTTCATGAAAAAGCAAGATTGAGATATCCTAAAGGGCATTTGTGGAGTAGAGGTAAATTTGCATCTTCAGTTGGATTTGTTCAACTCGATAAGGTTAAAGATTATGTGAGGAATCAGTCAGAGCATCATAGAACTATTTTTCGATAATCTCGCCCGATGGAAACCGCACCTTTCAAGGTGCGGAGGATGTCATTAGTTGAGTTGTGTGATTAAGAATTCTCCATTCCATTTTCATCTTCCCCCAAATTTCATCATCTTCCTCTTTCCAAATTTCTTCGCTAATTTCATCATTTGTTTTTGTGACATTGGTTTTTCAGGGTCAAACGTCGACGAGGATTTAATCATCTC
>CAZEFN010000053.1:0-2494 GCA_964511585.1 Candidatus Woesearchaeota archaeon | reverse complement strand
CATCAATTTCCATAATTTTATTCAAAGTATCTTTTATAAAAAACTTTGCTTTTTTCATTCTTCATTTTTATTTTCTCTACCCCCAACACCCCCTCACCCAGAAAATTTCTCCTCAATTATTTGACTAATTGGTTTTCCTGTTTTCTTTTTCAATTCTTTTAATTTATTTATCGTCGCTACTGACAAAGTTATGTCAATTCTCTTTCTTTGAAACGGAAGCTCGTGTGTCTTGTCATAGTTTTCCAAAATTTCAAAGGATTCTTTGTTCTCTTTCAAAATTTGTTTTATTTCACTTGATTGCATTTTTTAATCTCCATTCAATATTTCTTATTTCCTGAATATTTTTCTTTGCTATTGAAGTTATATGATGAATCAATAAATCCCTGTCCACTTGCCTTCTGTTTTTTTTAGCAAAAGCAAAAACCAAAAACATCGCTGTTCTTTTATTTCCGTCTGAAAACGGGTGATCAATTAAAATTGCTCTCAACAAATAAGCAAGTTGTTTGTAATCTCCAAGTTTACTATCTTCAATTTTATTAAAAGCAAAATCAATACTAGCGTCGCTTCTGAGATTTCCTCCGAAACCTTGATTGATTCTTAACAAATCTTCTTTGCTAATATTCATACACATAAATAATTCTTAGATATATTAAATCTTCTCAATTCCCCTCGCAATCCTCAACATCAATTCATCTTTCCATTTATCACAAGCAATCTGCATGCCGACAGGAATTCCCTGAATTTTTCCAACAGGCAAACTCATTGCACAATTGCCGACGATATTCATAACACAAGTTAATGCATCATATTGGAACATTTCCTGAATTGAAATTTTTTCTCCGATTTTGTGAGGCAGTCGCGGAACAACAGGCGAAATCAAACAATCAAATTTTCTAAAAACTTTTTCAAATTCTTTTTGCAACAAAGCCCGGACTTTTAGTGCCTGATTGTAATATCTTCCTTTATGTTCTGCTTTTGTGATTTCACTTCCACCAAGAATTCTCCGCAGAACCTCTGGCCCGCAAACATCCTCAATCTTTTTTCCATAACGCCTGCCGTCAAATCTTCGTGTTGCTGAAAAAAACTCAACATAAACAATTGGAAAATATGTTGCAATCGCCAGCTCAAGATAAGGAATTTTCACTTTCTCAATCTTCCATTTGTATTTCTCACTTGCTTTTTTAATTTTATCGTCGATTAAATTCTGAATTCTCTTGTCACTAATAGGAAAATCAAGCAAACCAATTTTCAAATTTTTCGGTGTCTCTTCAATTTTTTTCAAGTCAATTTTCCCGCTCTCTTGTGAAATTGCATCGCAATCATCTTTTCCAGAAATCACACTTAACAATAACGCAGCATCAGAAACATTTTTTGCAATAGGTCCAATCTGGTCAAAACTCATGCACATATCAATTAAACCATAACGAGATACAGAACCATAAGTTGGCTTTACACCAACGACTCCGCAGTGCGATGACGGAACCCGAATGCTTCCTCCAGTATCACTCCCCAATGCCATGTCGCAAAAACCAGCAGCTACACTTGCGCAACTTCCCGACGATGAACCACCAGCAACTAAATCTAAATTTACAGGATTTCTCGTCGCGCCAAATGCACTTGTCTCGCCACTCCAACCGCACGCAAATTCATCCATGTTAGTCATTCCCAAAATAATTCCCCCTTCCTCCTTGATTTTTTTAATCACACTTGCATCATACGGTGACTTGTAATTTTCCAGAACTTTCGAACCGCACGACGCTGTCAACTCCGCAACATTAATATTTGCTTTCACTGCAATAACTTTTCCAGACAGCAAACCTTTTTTAGAATTCTCAATCGGTGCAACTTGCAAAAGTGCATTTATTTTTTTTCCTTTTTTGTCGTTCTTTTCAATTTCAGAAATGTACTTTTTTAACTCATTCACCATTCCTTTCTCTCCCCGACGATAAAATCCCCTTTTTTTTCAGGCGCGTTTTCAAAAAAGATTTCTCTGTCAATTTCACTGCATTTAATTTCTCCTTCTTCTCTCTGTCCGTCTCTAATTTCAGTAAAACTCTCTCCAAAATTACTCTTTACTTTTTCAAGTTGTTTAGAAAAATTATCAACTATTTCTTTCGCCTGTTTTTGAATTTCTTTTTTTTCTTTTTCTGATATTTTTCGAAATAAAAAATTACTCATAAAAATAATAGAATTAGAAGTTTTTAAGATTATTTGATTTCAACAGTAAAATAATCCTCGCAACAACCAGCATTTATCACTTCTGTTTTTCCAATATTCTTTTTTCCTTTTCCCTCGTGAATATGCCCGCAAAAAACATATTTTGGTTGATATTTTTTAATATAATCTAAAATAACTTTGCTACCAGCATGTTTTCCTTTCCAGTGTTTTGGAGCAAATTTTGCAGTAACTTTATCTAAAATTCCATAAGGAGGCTGATGACAAACCAAAATATCAACCTTGCCAAATCTCTTCAAAATCTTTTTTGCTTTATTTG
>CAZEFN010000052.1:0-6773 GCA_964511585.1 Candidatus Woesearchaeota archaeon | reverse complement strand
ACCTTCACAACTTCAACTTCTAAATTTTTTTTCAATAATTCAATAAATTCCTGTTCTTTTTCTTGTGGAATCATACAACCTGCTGCGTGTTCGTGTCCGCCGACTTTTCCTCCTGTGGTTTGGATAACTTGTGCTAAAACTTCCCGTGCATTTCGTCCGCAATTTCCTGAATTTCGTGCAGAAATTTTTATTTTGTCGTCGTAATAAGCCATTGTGATTATTATTGTTCCTTCTTCATACATTGCAGAATAAGAGAGTATGCTTGCGAATGTTCCAATCATTGTGTCTTTTATCTTGTCCTGGGTATTTATAATTACGAATTTTTTTCCCTGTATTTTTTTTATTTCAGAGATTGTGTTCAGTCCGGTAATTATTGTCTGGCGATATTTTGCGTGTATTGCTTCTGCTTGTTTTTTTGCTTTTGGAATTTCCATGCAAAGTTGTAGTGCTAAGTCACTTCTATCAAGACGGGAGCATGCATTTATCATTGCACTGATTTCTCTTGCATCTTCAAGTTTATTAAAAATTTTAATTAAAAAAATATCTCCGATAATTTCCCGATTTTTTGCCTGGGGATTTCTGAGCATAATTGCTGTTGTTAGTTTTTCCATTTCTATTTCGTCAAGTTCAATTAAACTTTTGTATTTCCCTCCTTTTGGCACCATCCCAATTTCTCTTAATAATTCAAGCACACCTTTTGTGTTTCCTGTTACTCCAGGAATATATGGTTTTGAACAAAATTCAAGGGTTCTATTTAATGGGCGTGTTGAAGGATAAATCAATAAACCTCTTTTTCTTTTGACCTCGCTGTCATTTAATATTCCGTCGTTGAGCTTGTCTATATTCTTTTCCATCTGGTCTCCAATCATTCCAAGAACAGCAAGTTTTGCGAATTCTTTATTTTCATTGTTTATTTCTTTACAGAATAAATATGTAATCCCAGAACCTGATATGATTTCATTCTCATTTAAATGAGGGTTTATTATATTTATTGATTCAGGTATTTCTGAATCTATTTCGTGATGGTCTAAAATGAAAACATCTTTTATTTTTTGTTCTGAGATTTTTTCCAAACTTCCTGATGCGAGGTCGAGGAAAAGTATAACCTTGTTTTTTGGAATCTGTTCTATAAATTTATCTTCGAGATTTTTTAATATTTTTAGCGAAAATGTTTTGTCGAGTTTTTTCAGTGTTTGAGTCATTATTGTTGCAGAAGTTATCCCATCAGTATCAAAGTGACTTATTATTAGAATTTCTTTTTCTTCTGTGGCTTTTAAAAATTTTTCAACTGTTGTTTTTACCTCTTTTTCTAGCATTTTTGAGAACGAATTATTTAATTGGAATTTTCAAATATTTTTTTATTTTTCTCATTTGTGCAAAGACGCGATCTTTTTCGCGCATTGCTCTTTTGTCCTGCTTGTTTTTTTCCTGATGTTTTTTTATTCTTTCTAATTTTGATTCTATATTTTTTAAGTCCGGGCTTTGGTAAAGATTTTTTTCTTTTAGAATTCTTGAAATTTTTTTATCAAAGTCTTTTGGATGAATATTTCCCTTTTTTAATTCTTCTCCTATCTTTTCTGAAGTTAATCCTTTTTTTGAAAGTTCGATTACTTTTTTTTCAAATTCTGACTGAGTTATTTTTTCTGTTTTTTCTTTGTCTTTTTCCATTTAGATATTTCGGGAAATTGTTTTTTAAAGTTTGCTGTGGCTGGAAAGTTATTTAAATAAAATTATGTTCTTTTAAACATGGGAAAGACAATTGGGGTGATTTCTCTGAAAGGAGGTGTTGGGAAGACAACTGCTGTTGTTGCACTTGGTTCGGCTCTTGCTGATTTTGGGAAAAAAGTGTTGCTTGTCGACGGGAATTTTTCAGCTCCGAATTTGGGGCTTCATCTTGACCTTTTTGATACAGAAAAAACAATTCATCATGTTTTGAACAGGGAAGTTAATCCAAGTGAGGCGGTTTATAAGTTTGACAATTTTGATGTTCTTCCTGCTTCTATATTTGGGAATTTTAATATTAATCCTTTAAAATTGCGGGATAGATTAAGGCATCTTAAAAGAAGTTATGATATTATTCTTATTGACTCTTCTCCGTCGATGAATGAAGAAACACTTGCAGTGATGAATGCTTCTGATGACTTGATTGTTGTGACTACGCCAGATCATGCTACCCTTGGGACGACTATGAAAGCAGTTAAAACAGCGAGACAGAGGGAGGTGCCAATAGTTGGATTAATTATTAACAGAGTATACAGGAAAAATTTTGAGATTCCTCTTAGAGAAATTGAAGATGCTACAGAAGTTCCTGTCATGGCTGTTGTGCCTTATGATATTGGTTTTTTAAAATCACTTGCAAAATGTGTTCCTTATACAAAATACTCTCGTTCAGAAGGTTCTGAAGAATTTAAAAAACTAGCAGCAACGATAATTGGGGAAAAATACAAGCCAGTAAGGGTTAGGAGATTTTTCAGATGGATTAACCCGAGAAAACAAGATATTAATCGTGAGATTTTTTATAGGAGTTTATTTGATAATCAATAATCTTATAAATTAATTCTTTGTATTATTTTTAGAGCCCCATAGTACAGTGGTCAAGTATACAGCCCTTTGGAGTAAGATGCGAGCATCTTTCACTCTTCGCACTTGCAAAGAGAGGCTGGGACCCAGGTTCGAATCCTGGTGGGGCTATTTTTTATTGAATTAAGTGAAATAGTATTTTTATTTTTCTATGACGAGAACCTGAGGTTCGACGAGCGACTTCGTGGTAGAAAGTATAATCCATAAGAACTTTCGTGCGAGGTCGTGAGCACTGGTGGGACTATTTTTTATTGAATTAAGTTTATATAAAAGAGAACTCTAAAATAGAACATGGGTTTTTTGGATTTTTTCAGGAAAAAGGTTGAAGAAAAAAATACTGTTCCAGAAAAACTTGCTTTTTCTGATATTGAAAATTGGATTGAAATAAAAACAAGAGAAAATAATTTAAAAGAGGAAGAGGCACTTTCTATAATTGAGGAAAAAATTGATAATCTCATTAAAGAACTTAAAGATAAGATAATAATTTTAGAAAATTTTAATGTAAGTGCAATAAAAGAAAAAGATAATATTAAGGATATTGTAATTGAAAGTAGAATTAAGTATGTGGAATTTGTTGAAGAATTAATTGAAAAATTAGACGCTTTGGAAGAGAATAAATTAGAAGAATTTATGAATAAAATAAATAAGATTTTTTTTGATTTTAATAAAAAATCCTTTAAAACTTATGAGCGAGCGACAGTTTTAATAGGAAAAGAAATCTCAAGCATAAAAGAAGACCTTAAATTTTTTTCAAAGGATTTATTAAAAATATTTGATAAAAATAAATCTATTTTGGATTTTTTTAGGAATCTTCAAATGATTAAAAAAAAATTAAATGAAATCAATTCAATTAATAAAAATCTTGAAAATATTAGAAAGAAAAAATTTGATTTAGATAAAAAAATAAAAGGGAAGGAAAAAGAGAAGAAAATTTTAAAACAAAATTTAGATGAGATTAAAAAAAGTATTATTTATTTAGAGAATTTATCTAAACAGGAAAAAATCAATGTTCTTAGAGAAGAATTAAAAAAGGATATTTTGAATTTAAGACAACTTATTGATTTTAAGGCTTTAATTAGTTTTTTTCATATAAACGCTGAGCAAATGAAGATAGTTAAAGATTATAAAGAAAATTTTATTATAAACTTCAATAAAGACGATGGAGAAACCATAATCAAATTATTAGATGAAGCAAAGTTAAACAATAATATAATTTTAGAAAAAATAGAACAAATTAAATCTAAAATAAGTGAAATAAAAAATCTAGAGAAAAATTTTAAAGAAGATAAAACACAAGAAATATTTTTTAAAACAAAAAATGTTAATTATGAAATTGATAATTTAGAAAAAGAAAATTTTAAAGAAGAAAAAAGAAAAGATAAATTAGAAATCTCAAGAAAAGAATTAATTAGTTTATTAAAGAAAGAAATTGGCGAAATGAATGTGGATTTGATTGAGACCTGATTTTTACAGGATATTTAATCTTTATATCTTCCTCGTTTTTCAACTTTGATTAATTGATTGAAAACTTTTTCTGCTCTTGGATTTTTTTGTTTGTATCCTTTTTTAAACTCTTCAAAAAGTTCTTTCCAGTTTTTGAAATGTTTTGCTTCAAGTGCTTGTTTGAGGAGATGAATGTCAACTGCTTTATCTTCGTATTTTCCGTTGAAGTAACCGAGTCCGAAGTCGATGAAATAGATAATAGGGTTTTTGGTTTGTGAATTTGAAAAGTCCGCCGCCATCCCCCTCTGCGACGCTGAATTTTCCCGCCCGCCCGAATGAAGCACTGAATTATCAAATTCACTTACACCTTTTTCAACTAAAATCATATTGCTCGTCGTCAAGTCACCGTGAATTATATTTTCCTGATGGAGTTTTGCAATGTCTTTTCCAATTTGTTTTAGGATTGATTTTTGTTTTGGAAATGAAAAATTGTCAAGATGTTCTGAAAGTTTTTTGCCGTCGATGAAGGGAATTTTTATTTTGTGGCTTTGTAGTTTTCCCGCCCTCCCGCCCGCAGAAGAAATGGCAATTAATGGAACAGGGCAGTTAATTATTCTTGATGCTTTGAGAAGGAGTTTTGTTTCTGCGCGAGTTCGTCGTTCGCGGATTTTTCTATCAAGTTCTAGAATGCGATAAGATTTCTGAATGCGGGATTTTATTACAAGATTTTTGGCATTGGTTTTTTCCCACCCTACTCCCGACCTTGCACGAAGGTTTGTGCCAGCGATACTTCTACCACGAAATCGCTCGCCCACCCTCGACGGAAATTTGGATAATGAAGATTTTTTTGATTTTGTCGACGGGTTTTGAGTTTCTAGATAAATTATCGCTTCTGCACCTTGGGCGAGGATTTGGGATTTTTGTTTGGGGGTCATTTTATAATTAATATCTAAATTTTCTTTCATAATTTTTGTGGTTAAACCATTCAATTATAACAGAAATAATTTCTATTTTTGAGGGAGTGGTTATTGAATAAATCAGTCGCCATCCGTTGGGTAAATCATATTTCCATAGATTTTTTATTCCATATTCTTTGACATATTCATAAGGAATCAGTTTTTTTGGAATTTGAATTCCTGCAAAGGGATTTTCTTTAAGTTGCTTGATTGCTTTTTTAATTCCTTTTTTTACTTCGTCATCTTCATCAATATCTAGAAAACTTTTTTCCAATTTCTTATTTGCAAAAATAACTTCAAGGATTTTATTTATCATTGTAGTTTTATAGGTTTCATATGAGAGAGTCTTTTGGCGACTTCAGGACTCCAAATATATCCAATAGTTCCGTTTCTATCAAAAGCAATTTTATTTATATTTTCAAGATAGTCAATAACAATCAGGAAGGTTTGCCACATTACTTTTTTTGGAAGTTTTTTCCAAATTTGTGTTTTGTTAAATTCTCCAGAATATTTTTCAATTGTTTTCTCAATCATAAGAACGGTCTGAAGTGTGGGGCTTCTTGTAAAAATATTTTGTTTTTTTCTTAAAATTTGCATATTAATTAATATATCAATTGATATATAAAGTTTTTGATTGCTTCTGCATTGTGGGTGAAAAAGTTTTTTTTGGGGAACATTTAAATACTATCTTTTATTATTTTATTAATAAAAATGGTGAAAAAAATACAACTGAATATTAATATAATAATAGAGTTTTTTATACTTTAGTATTTTTTGCGTTGATATTAGTAGTGGGAACAGGGGTTTATGCTGTTGCAGGAACAACGCCAGATCCCGGGCATCCACTTTCTCAACTTCAACCTTGTTCTGATGAAGAGAGTTTAATAACTCAAAATGGGGTTTGGACTTGTGTGGCCCCTAGTAGCATTCCTTCTGGTGCAGTTATGGCTTTTAATCTAGCAAATTGTCCATCTGGTTGGAGTGAATATATTGCTGCCAGAGGGAGAGTAATTGTCGGATTAGAACCAAACGATGGAGATTTTGATTCAAGAGAGAAAACTGGCGGAGAAAAAACCCACACCCTTACTATTAATGAAATGCCAGCACATAATCATTATGAATTTGGGGGAAGATGTACTTCTGGATGTAATAGATGGTACGGGGCTTATAGTGGGAACCCTGTTCATTTTTTATGGACTCCTGCTCAACAACAAGCCGTAACTTCTTCTTCAGGGGGAAGCCAACCTCACAATAACCTCCAACCTTATATTGCACTTTTATATTGCCAAAAGAACTGATAAGGGACACCGCCCATTTAAAATCCTAAATCCTAGACGCTTTAGCTTAAAAATAAAGTAATAAGACCGTTTCTACTTAACCCTATGTTTACCAATAAGTTTTGATATGTATTGCAATGGTAATGTTGTTACAAAGGTGAAAGCCAATACTTGTTACGACCACTTTTTCTAACGAAACCGACACCACCATTTCATACACAAAATCCTAAACGCCTTATCTAACTCCTTTAATTAAAGCACATCTGAAATAAATCTTAACCAACTTATGAAATTAAATTAGAATATAATCCAAGGAAAAGTTTAAATCTTAATTTTCCTTTTTTATTTTTGCTGTGAATAATTAGTTGAGTTGTGCGATTAAGAATTCTCCATTCCATTTTCATCTTCCCCCAAATTTCATCATCTTCCTCTTTCCAAATTTCTTCGCTAATTTCATCATTTGTTTTTGTGACATTGGTTTTTCAGGGTCAAACGTCGACGAGGATTTAATCATCTC
>CAZEFN010000051.1:0-1562 GCA_964511585.1 Candidatus Woesearchaeota archaeon | reverse complement strand
AGATTGTTGGAAAATATTCCCAATGTCAAAATTAAATGCAGAAACAAAATTAGAAAATAAAATAAGCGAGATAAATAAGCCAATCAATATTTTTTTCATAAATATTTAGATTAAAGAAGTTTTTAAAATTTGGTATTATTTTGTTAATCTCTTTAATTCCTTTTCTATATCTTTCTTTCTTCTCTTTTGTTCTGCATTAGATAAACCAATTTCATTTGCTAATCCTGGAAGATTTGCTAAATCTTTCTTTAAGTTATCAATTAATTTTTGTTTTGTACTTACCCCAACTTTGTCTAATTCTAATCGCAAGAAGAATTTTTGAATTGTTCCGTCCATCCAAGCCATTAAAAATGCAAGAACTGCTGTTATTGGATAAATTAAATATGCTTTTGAATTTCCTGTTGAAAGTTCTGGTTGTCTTGAAATCCATAATCCAGCTAATATAACTGCGAAAAATATCCAAGCAATTCTTCTAATTGTTTTGTGTCCTGGCCCTTTAAATCCTCTGTTAATTATAATAAACCAAAGAACAAAAGGTATTCCTGCTGAAATTGCAATTCCTAATGTTGTATACGGAAGAAGAATTGTTTTTATTAATTCTGCTGAACTTAGCCATCTTGTAGCGAGTATTGACGCTGAAATTGCAATTAACCAATGAACTCCTGAATGCTCGCTGAAAAATTCAACTTGTTCTAATGTTTTCCAAATTATTGAAATTATAATTATAAAAAATAAAACTTTTGCAAAAAGAAGTTCTCCTGTAAGTGCATCTGAATTTTTGAATAACAATTCTGCAATTGGTTTGATTATCTCATTAAAAATATCTTTGGATAATTTTTTGCCTTGGTCAATTATCTGATTTGCTGAAACAAAATTTATCAGAAAAATAGAAAAAATTATCGCTGTTAAAATCAAGCCACTTTTTTTATTCATATTGTTTTATGTTTTTTATATTTATAAATTTTTGTTTGATTTGTTTTGCAGTGAATTATAGAAATGTTTAAAAATATAAATGTTATTGAGTAATATGGGAAGAGGAAGTAAGGGAATTTTAGGATTGTTTTTATTTGGATTATTAATTATGAGTTTTGTAATTGGTTCTGTTGGTTTTGTAAGTGCTCAGGAGGAGGGAGTGATTAAGCAATTATGGAATACTTTTTTTGGGGGATTGTTTGATAAAGATTCTTTTACTCTTGAAGGAAGTCAGGTTGAAATTTCAAGAATTTTGCTGATGTTTTTAGTTTTGTTAGTTGTTTATTCTGTTTCTGATTTTCTTCCGTTTTTCCCAGAAGATAAAGATTATATAAAATGGTTATTTGCAGGTGCTGTTGCTGTTCTTTCATTTTTATTTGTTGAGGGAGAGGATATAAGATTAATACTTACAACTTATGAGGCTTTGGGGATTATGCTAACCTCTATTATCCCTTTGGCGATTATTATGATTTTTACATTTAGATTAGGAAAAAAGGATAAAAGAATGGCTTATTTTTTAAATCCTTTTTTGATTATTGGCTTTATCTTATATTCTGTTGTCAAATGGTCTAATTTTGTTGGTTCTGCTA
>CAZEFN010000050.1:0-3265 GCA_964511585.1 Candidatus Woesearchaeota archaeon | reverse complement strand
TTTTTTAACTTTTTATTTTTTCTTTTTAACAACAGGTTTTTTATTTCTACTCTTTATCCAAAAAAAACCTGCAACCAATCCAACAATCACTAAAACTGCTCCAAGAAAGGAAATTGTTTTAGTTATCATATCTGCAATGGCATTTCCCGTTATGTTACTTGACAAAAAAAATATGCCTGCTCCAAGTCCTGCGATTGTGAGGATAATCCATGCAGGGCCCACTATCCTTGGAATATATTTATCTAATTCTTTTATTATTCTTCTACTCTCCTTAGTAGGATGTCTCCTATATACCTTATCAGCAGCGTGCAAAGCATGCAGGTGATTTCCTCTTGCTTGGTTTTCATCTCCCAATGATTCCAATATACCAGCTGCTTCTTCATACATTCTAACTGGTTCTAAATTATAAGTTTGATTCTTGCTTTGTTCAACTTCTAAATTATATGCTTTTCTTTCGAGTTCCTTAACGGTTTCAATACGGCTTTTCTTTTCTCTTCTTTTCCTAAACATATTTTACTAAAAGATAAACCCTTTATAAATCTTTCTCAAAAAAACAATTTTCCCACCCCAAGATTATTTCACCTTCTTTCTTAGAAAGAAAGAAGTAAAGAAGCGGGCAATCTCTCAAAATTAATTGGTCGTCGGAACCATCCTCCTCCCCACCCTGAAAGAAAAATAAAAACTCGCTAGGACTTTTCTTATCTCATTCTTTAAAACTTTAAAAACTTCTTTTGTCTTGTTTTTTATTGAGGTGAAAATGAAACACAAACCAAAAATTACAATTATCCTTTTGTCAATGTTTTTGCTGACGCAGTTTATAGGGCTCTATGTTGTAAATTATTATTCTCCTGTCAGAATTGTCGACGGAGAAATTCAAAATGTTTCTGCACCTGCACTTCCTTTTGGAATGGAAACACCAGAAGTTGAAACTGAAACAGAATATTATGGGATATTTTTATGGATTGTAATTGCATTTATAATTGCAATCTTTTTATTATTTTTCTTTACAAAATTTGAGTGGCAGAAGATTATCAAATTGTGGTTTTTTGTCGTCGTGATAATTGCTCTGGGAATTTCTGTTTCTATTTTTACAACGAAAATCGGGATTGAAAAAAATTTATTTGGAATTCCAGTTCTCGCAACAGCAATTGCCCTGCCTTTTGCATTTTTCAAAATATTCAAAAGAAATTTTTTTGTTCATAATATAACAGAACTTTTTATTTACCCTGGAATTGCTGCTGTTTTTGTTCCAATTCTTAATATCTATACAATAATTCTTCTACTAATTTTAATCTCTATTTATGATGCTTGGGCTGTCTGGAAGTCAGGGATAATGCAAAAAATGGCGAAGTATCAGATGAATAAACTGAATATTTTTGCTGGATTTTTTATCCCGCACGTTGATAAGAGAACAAAAGAAAAAATAAAATTAATGAGAGAAAAATTAAAACAAAAGAAAATAACAAAAAAAGAGCTTGAAAAAAAGAAAATAAAAATCAATGTCGCAATGCTCGGTGGAGGAGATATTATCTTCCCGATTATTTTTTCTGGAGTAATGCTTAAGACATTTGGTTTTATCCCTGCTTTATTTGTAATTGCAGGAGCAACAATAGGTCTAGCCCTTTTATTTATTTTTTCTGAGAAGAAAAAATTTTACCCTGCAATGCCTTTCATTACTGCAGGAATTTTTTTGGGGATGTTTCTTGCTTGGATTATTCTTTGATTGTTCTCACTTAATAAAAGTAACAAACAGAAAGGTTTATAAAATAAGTTTTCTGGAGATTTATATGGAAATAAATAATATTGCTAAATATAGAAAAAAGATAGATCAAACAAGAAATGAATTAAGCAGATATGATTTTACTTTAGATTATGCACTTAAAAATAAAGAGAGAATTCCAGATAATATAAATAAATATCTTAAGGTAATAGATTCTACAGAATACTTAATAAGAAATAATACTTCTTCTGTTTTAGAAAATTTTAGAGAAATAGAAGAAAAAGTAAAAAAACTTGAAGCAATTATCCAAAGAACTCTTCTTGATGATAGTAAAGAATTAGTGAATTTTTAAAATGATAATAAACAAAGAATTAATTAATAAAATCAAGGATTACTTTGATTTGAATGTTTATGAAACAAAAGCGTGGTTAGCTTTGCTTTCAAAAGGTGTGGCTTCTGCAGGTGAGATTGCAGAAATGTCGCGAGTTCCTCGTTCTCGAACATATGATGTTCTTGAAAGTTTGGAGAAAAAAGGATTTGCAATTATTAAATTAGGGAAACCTGTGAAATACATTGGAGTAAAACCAAATCTTGTTCTCGACAAATTAAGAAATAACCTGAAAAAAGAAGCAGATGAAAGAATTGTCTGGCTTTCAAAAATAAAAAGCACAGAAGAATTTATACAACTGGAAAATATTTACAAAAAGGGTATCTCCCCCATCAAGCGCGAAGAACTTTCAGCGTCACTAAAAGGAAAATTAAACATTACAAATTATCTTCGGGAAATTTTGCAAAACGCGCAAAAAGAAGTCATCATTTGCACAAGTGCAGAAGAAATTCAGTCAAAAATGAAAATATTTCAGCAAACATTTGATATTCTCAGAAAAGCAAATATAAAAATAAAAATTGCATTATCAGGAGATCCTGCATCAATAAATGATTTATCAAAGCGCTTTGAAATAAAAATAAAAAAAATAGATGTTGATACAAAATTTTTCATAATTGACAAAAGAGAAATTTTATTTTATCTTTCTAAAAATACAGACAAAGAAGATATTGCTATCTGGCTTAATTCTGAATTTTTCATTCATGCATTTATTACTCTTTTTGAAAAAGCAACAAAATAAATCAATTAAATTCCAAACAAATAATACCCATGTCCATAATTTTTTTACTATTATCTATCTTCCAGTTTTTGAAGGATTCTTTAATTGTAAAATTAATTTTTTCGCGTGCATAAATCTTATCCTTTTTTGTAAAAGTATTTTTGTGTTTTTTCTTAAACATTTTAACATTTGTTTTATCTTCGACAAAAGGCCCGGAAATGATCCTCTCTTTTTTTGATTTGACTAAAAAAACATATAATCCTTTGTCTTCTCCAAGATACTCAAAATATTTCTCTTTTATTTCAAAATATTCTTTAATCTCTTTTGTAATATGTCGATAAAATTTAAACAATTTGCTTCCGGCAATATCCCCTGCTTGTTTGTCTGTCTTCGCGTTTATAGCAACAAATTCTAATTTTTTTTCTTTTGCTTTTTGCTT
>CAZEFN010000049.1:0-6532 GCA_964511585.1 Candidatus Woesearchaeota archaeon | reverse complement strand
GAATTTACAGATTTAGGGATAACATGTAATAGAGATGCTGTTTGCGATAGTGGAGAGGGTTGTTCGTGTCCTGATTGTGATAATGAACAGGATGAATGTGTAACAGATTTATTCTGTAGTCTAATTGACACGGGTTGTTGTAATCCAATTTCAGATGGGACTTGCGATCCTTACTGTGGTTCTATTGATCCTGATTGTTCTGCTATATGTGGAAATAGCAAAGTAGAATTTGGTGAACAATGCGACGACGGGAATTTAAATAATAATGATGGGTGTTCAAGCGATTGTAAATTAGAAATTATAAACCCTGGTTCAACTGGTTGTCCAGAAGGAACATCACTTTGCTCTGACGGAACCTGTAGTTTGAATTGTTATTTTACTGATAGGGGAACAACATGTAATTATGACGGAATTTGTGATAGTGGAGAGGGTTGTTCGTGTGCTGATTGTGGGGGAGAGCGAGACAGATGTGCAAGTGGATTAATTTGCAGTTCAGTAGACAGAAGTTGTTGCAGTTCCAAAAGTGATGGAATATGCAATCCTTATTGCAGTTATATTGACCCTGATTGTGCATCAGCAGATAACCCCTCAATAATTGGGAGTTGTTTATATAAGGAAAATAGCAGTGATGATTGTGAAGATGGTTTTTTAGAATATTCCTGGCTGGGAATTTATAATTGGGATTTAAATAATATTTTTGATGACAACCCTGATGGAGATGACTATTTCCAGAGTGAAGATGGGAAATGGCGTTACGACCCTTTTAGAAAAAGCAGTCAGTGCATTGATGGAAACAATATTGTTCAATGTCCTGTTGCAACATTATTAAAATATTTTAATTTTGTTAATGTAATTACTGCAATAATAATTATCTGCCTTGTTTATTACTTTTTATCAAAGAAAAAACCACAGAAGAAAAGTAAGAAGAAAAAATCTAAAAGATAGATTTATAAAAATAAAAAAACTAATTTTAAATGAGGTGGGAATTTATTTTAATATTTATTTTCTTAATTGGTTTTATTTGTGCAAGTTATAATCTTGAGGATTATTCTATTGAAAATTATTATGCTCCTTCAAGCAATATTAAAGGATGGATAAATATGAATTTATCTGACGAGAAAAGTAATGCTTTTTTTTCAGATTCTTTTGGAAATGAAATTACTCTGCTTGAATTAATAAAATCAAATAACAATCTTGATTATTCTTGCAACACAAAGGATTGTGGTTCTGATTATATTCCTTTATCTGGACATTCAAATATTTTAACTGACATGGAAACTGGAAGTGAAAAAATTCTTGGTTTTTTTATAAAAGGAAATATTAATGCAATAAATTCAGTTGATTTTGTTGTTGAAAGTGATGCAGAGGAATCATGTTTTAATCAGATAAAATTTGACTTTGGTTTGGATGGAACAATTGAATCTGGGAACACAAAATCCTCGGCAGGATTATGCCCGTTCTTGAGAAATTATGGTTGTCTTAGCGGAAATGAAGAGATGAATGAATATATTATTGGAAAATTTCCAAATAAACATTGTCAAAAAATTAATCTTTCTGAATCGGCGAGTTTTAATCTTGGTGCATGGATAAACGCAGGCAGCGACGCGAGAGATTTAACAATGGCACTTTATGAAACAAACGGAGAACCTATTGAAAGTGCTTTGTGTAAAATTAAAAATGCCACAGGAGAAGGGGAATTTTATTGCAGTATTGATTATTTAGTTACTCAACAAAAAGAAGTTTATGTTTGTATTTATTCTGACCAAAGTGGAACTTCAAAAATAAGAGGACATTATGACCCAAACGGCTGTGGTTTTTACGGACAGGATTACCAAACAGAGAATGCGGCATTTCAGATTTTTGCAGAAGGAAAAAAATTTGACAGCGTCGGAACAATTAATATTACAAACTCTCTTTTACATGGAAACACACTTGCAGGAGAAATGAATGATTATTTAATGAAAAAATACAGAGGATTTAATTGTTCTGAAGGATGTGTAATTCCATTTAAAATTTATTCAGCATCACAGCAAAATATTGAATTAAAAAATCTGGAATTAAAATATGAAACAAATCTTGGACAGGTGATTGGAAATAAATTTTATAAAATTGAAGAAATACCTCCGACAATTAATTTGAAGAATCAAAAAATTTATCTTGATGAGGCAGGATTTAAAACGCCAAATGCAAAAGGAAATTACACTTTTAAATTAGAATTTGAAGAAGAGGAATTATTTTCAACAGATATTTATGTAGAGGATATTGCGATTCCAAGATATGTTACCCCAACTAAAACAGCATCGGCATTCCCAACATCCTTCAGGGTTTTGACTGATTCAAAAATTGAAATTGAAAAATATATATGGGATTTTGGAGATAATACAACAGAAACCACGACGACAAATAAGGTTACACATACTTATGAGAAAATAGGATTCTACGATATGAAAATTACTTTCAGAGATTATTCAGGAAGAAATGCCTCAAAAAATTTTGAGATAATTATTATCTCTCCTAAAGAACTTATTAATGAAAAAATTGAAACCTTGCAACAGGATATTGAAACAATAGATGCTAAAATTAATTCAATGGAAATTTTTAAGCAAAAAGCAATTAAATCAATTATTAATATTGATGAGATAAAAGATAGTTTTAAGCAAATTCAAAGAGATTATCAGATTGCAGGGACAGAAGAAGAATACAATGCAATTGTCAAAAAATTACTAGAAATTGAAGTTCCTGAGGATTTGGTAGTAACTGAAAAAGCAGAGGGCATGCCTTTTTTCCCACAAAGCGGAGTAATTAATCTTGACGTATTGAAAAATATTGCAGGAGGAGATTATAGTGAGGACAGAGAGGGATATGTTGAAGCAGTTCGAACATGGCAACAAGTGAATCTTAATGCTAAGATTAGTTTTGAAGGAATTTCTGGAGTATACAGCGACAGACAAGAAGAACTTGTGAAAATATTTAAACTGGACATAAAAGCAAAAGATAATCTTGATTCAATTCCGTATATTATCATTAAAAATCTAGATGGTCTGATATTCAAGGAAAATTATCTTGAACAAGAAAAATCAGGATATATTTTTATTGAAATGGAGGGTTCTGAAAAATCTATTGAATTCTCTACAACAGAAGATATTGGATTTGCAAACCTGCCGTTATTTATTTCTCCGTCGCTAGAACGCCTTGATTTAATAAAATCCCCTCCAGAAAGAATTATTAATATGAATTGGAAATGGATAATTATAATTACAATAATTGTTTTAATTCTCGGGCTTCTGGTTTATTTAATTTTGACAGAATGGTATAAGAGGAGATATGAAAATTACCTTTTCCAAAAGAGAAATAATTTATATAATTTAATTTTCTATGTAAACGATGCCCATAAAAAAGGCATGGATGGAGGACAGATAAAAACAAAATTAAAATCGCGGGGATGGTCTGGGGAACAGATAGAATATGTTATTAAAAAATATCTTGGCAAAAGAACAGGCATGATTGAACTTCCTATTAGTAAATTGATTGATAAAATAATTGAGTTATTCAAAAGAGAGAAGCATGACAAAAAAGATCCAATTGTAAAAAATAATATTCCATCACGCAAAATTTAATAAATGGAAGTTTCTAAATAAATTATGGCAATAAAAATAGTAAAGAATTTTTTCAAAAGAGTTTTTCTTGGAATTTTTAAAGGGAAAAAAGAAATTAAACTTGGATTTTATGGGCCTCCAAATGCAGGGAAAACAAGCCTGGTAAACAGAATCTGCAAGGATTTTACAGGAGAAGAAATCGGAAGTGTTAGTAAGATTCCTCATGAAACGAGAAAGGTTCAGTTTAAAGAAAAAGTTGAGATTGAATTTAAGGGGAAAAAAATGACTTTTAAAATGATTGATACTCCTGGAATTGCGACGAAGATTGATTATGAAGATTTTTTGAAATTTAAGATTAAAAAAAGTGAAGCAAAAAAAAGGGCAAAAGAAGCAACGCAAGGAGTTGTTGAAAGTATAAAATGGCTTGACGATATGAATCTTGTGGTTGTTGTCTTGGACGCAACTGAAAATCCTTATAATCAGGTTAATATCACAATTATTGGAAATCTTGTTGCAAGAAAGATTCCAGTTCTTATTGTTGCCAACAAAATTGACATGAAAAAATCAGATATTAAAAAGATTGAATCTGCTTTTCCAGAATATGATGTTGTTGGAATTTCAGCAAAATATGGAAAAAACCTGGAAGAGTTTTATGAATCAATTTTCAGGCTATCAAAAAAACTTTAAAAATTAAAATAGATACTATAATATATATGTTGAAGGAAAGATGGTGAGCAAAAAAAATAAACTCGGAAAAATAAAAGGATTTACTATCCAGTTTTTACCTTATTCAGAAATTCGCGGCTTAAACAGCGACGAAAGAATTAGAAAAATTTTAGGAATTGTTTTAGGAAATAATATTTTATTATTGCAAGGGAGATTATTGCCTGAAGAAGAAACAAGATTGATTGGGGATACAATGGCGATGATAGAGCATGTAAAAAATTTCAGAGGAATTGAACTTGCAGTAATTGCGGGAAATGGAAACAGTGGATTTTTTGGAAAATTTCGAAGGAATTTTGCAAATGCTATTTCAGGAGGGGATTTAGGGGCAGTGACTATCGTGGGACCTGCGACAATTGTAAAAGAGATAAAGAGGAATCCAAAGAAAATTGAACTTTTGCTGAACAGATGATTGAATACAATAATTGTTAAAAATGATTTTTTAATTGAATTTTTATGAAGGCTCATTCAGTTGGTGTTGAGACAACAATAGAAAGATTAACTCTTGAAGAAATCAAGAAATTATCAACTGGATATCTTAAGGGGAAATTAATGCATTATGAATTTCATTCAAAAAATAAAAGAGAGATTCCATTTGAGTTGAGAGTTAGAAAAGAACAAAAAGAATTTGTTGAAGTAGTAGTAATCCCAAAAAAAGACATATTTTGGAGATGCGAAGAAAATTATATTCTCGATAGATGATGAATACTATCAGGGGCTTAAAGAACACGGAGTTGCAAATTGGGCAAGATTTTTTTCAGGAACAGGAAGATTTAGGATGTATTCATCAGATTATAAGCACTATTAACAACATCCATTACAGATAAATTTATTAATATTAGGATATTTGTTTTTTCATGTTAATTAAATCTATTGATTTTATTGCCTAAATGCCTCATCAATGCGTCCATTGCAAAAGAATTATCCCACTTGGAAGCAAGGAACTTTTAGAAGGATGTGAAGATTGTCATGGTAAATTTTTCTTTTACATTCGTGATGAACAATTAGAAAAAGCAAGAGAAGAACCAATCATTAAAATTCCTGAATCAGACAAGAAAAAAATTGAAAAAGATGTCCGGGAAATGGCAGGGATTACTGATGAAAGTGTGCCTGTGATTTTAGATTTAGAATCAGTGCGTGCAGTTGGTTCTGGAAAGTTTGAGATTGATTTATCGAATTTATTCAGAAAAGACAGCCCATTAATTTACAAAATGGAAGAAGGAAAATACATTATTGATTTATCTTCAACGTTAAGAAAAGACGCACGGGACGTCAAAGAAATTAGAAATCCTGAAAAAAAAGATTAGATTTATTAATTGAATTCTGTTTATACTCTATGGAAATACAACAAATTTTAAAAGAAGTTTTGGAAAAGATTCGCCCGCCAAAAGAGGACATGGATTTTATTAAGAATTCATTAGAAGAATTTGTCAAAAAAGTTGAAAACAGAAAAAAGAAATTCGGAGTTGCAGTAGAAATTTTTATCGGAGGAAGTTATGCAAAAAAAACTCTGATAAGAAAAGGAAAGTATGATATAGATATATTTTTAAGATTTGATAAAAGATACACAAAAGAAAATTTATCAAAATTAACTGAAAAAATTTTGAAGGGAACTGGAAAAATAAAAAAAGTCCATGGTTCGCGAGATTATTTTCAGATTTATATTTCTCCGTCGCTATTCTTTGAAGTGGTTCCTGTTCTGAAAGTTAACAAAACAAAAGACGCGCAAAACATAACAGATCTTTCTTACTCTCATGTAAAGTATATCAACAAAAAGATTAAATCAAAAAAATTGCTTCAAGAAATAATGCTCGGAAAAGCATTTTGCTACGCGACAAATTGTTATGGGGCAGAATCATACATAAATGGTTTTTCTGGTTATTCCCTTGAATTGTTAATTTATCATTATGGAAGTTTTTTAAAATTTTTAAAAAATATTTCTAAAATAAAAGATAAAGAAATAATTGATATTGAAAAATTACACAAGAAAAAACAAAATGTGCTGATGAATTTGAATAGTTCAAAATTGCAATCACCGATTATTTTAATTGACCCTACTTACAAACAAAGAAATGCCCTTGCTGCACTTTCGCAAGAAACATTCAATGATTTTCAAAATGAATGCAGAAAATTTTTAAAAAACCCCTCGCTGGATTTATTTGAAAAAAGAAAAATAAATGAAATTTTATTAAAGCAAAAAGCAAAAGAAAAAA
>CAZEFN010000048.1:0-9265 GCA_964511585.1 Candidatus Woesearchaeota archaeon | reverse complement strand
GAAAAAAACTTTTGGAGAACAATAGGAACAACTGCTTTAGAGATAGGAGTAGGAATAGCAATTGGCTCAGGTGGTGGGAGCAGTAGCTCAGGTTCTTCTGACAACACTACTGAAGAAGATGAAGGTGGGCAAGGTGGAACTCTTTAATTAATTTTTTAACAAGTTAAAGTATTTGGATAAAACTTATTTTTCTTAACACACATTGATTGATTTAAATAAATATTGTGACTATTGTCGTCTGTTCCCCAGTATTGTAAAGTAAATACATCCTTATCATAATTTGTCCAAAATATTTCATTTTCTCTTATTAAATTGTTATTTGCTTCAATTCTATAATTAACTGTTCCTTTTGGATCACAATGGAATGAAGGTTGTAAATAGCATATCTGCCCTTCTGTCAACGTCACACCAACCCCTCCACTTTCTGTAAATGTTCTTGTGTGAGTATATGTGTGATTAACTCCTCCAACCAATCTATAAACAACATCACTAAACAACAAAGTTACATCTGCCTTTAGCAAAGGTATCTCTACACAACTTCCTACTGGGCAACACTCGTCGCTATCATTAGCAGAAAGATAATCCTCAATACAGTAATATCCTTCTCCACAAACTTCTCCTCCTAATTCTGCACAAGTTTTCTCAGGTTCAGGTGGTGACACAGGACAATCCTCAGGACAATTATCAGAAGTTTCTCCTTCATCTGCATCACAGTTTCCATCACCGCAATACACTCCAACTTCAACAACTTCTCCAGGGGCCCCAACCCAGCAAAACATCTTCAATTGCCTTGGCTTGTATCTTGTTTCACTCGCAAAAATTCCAACAGAACGCGAATAAATATCAACATCTGAAATTTCATCAGATAAACAATCATCTTTTATTTCACAAATCTTTGCAGTGCAATTCAGATAATTTGGGTTTTCATTAATTATTTTATTTTTTACTTCTATCGGAAAATTCGCATCATCCCATGCAACAGGCAAATTTCCAATATTATGAATTTCTTCTCTCATTGATTTGTTCATTTCAATTGATTTCAATATTCTTGTTTCTTCGGCATAAACATTTTCATTAAATTTACTTTGAATATTTTCTCTTGAAACCAGAATAAAAAGAAACATTGTTATTAATAAAATTGCTAAAAATGCTTCCACCATTTCCAGCCATCCTTTGCGGTTTTTTAAAAAATTGCAATGAAAATTTTTTGATTTTTTATTCACCATACTTTTAAACGAATTTTACCTTCTAAAAAATTCCCTCCTGCATCAAAATAATGAATCGGAATTTCTTCTACATAAATTTCTCCAAGGATATTTTTCTCTTCTGTTTTAATTATTGTTCCGTTTTCATATTCAAATTCAAAACCAAAATCCCTTTCATATGGAATTTTTAAGTCCTCTTTTAAATAATCATATGCACTTTTATAATAATCATCTGTCTCGAGAATTTTTTCCTCAAATATTTCTTTTCTTTTCTGAATATATTTTATATCAGAACTAATGCAGTTTGAATTTGAAGTCGTATTCCCTTCAAAAGAACTATCTGAAAAATAGACTTTAAACAGCGTCGGTGTTCCGTCATATTCCATTTTCAGAATATTTTCTGTTTTGTATGCTCCTACTATTTGCTCATTTTCCTTAACAATATAATAACTATAATTTTCAAAATCACTTGCATCAAAACTAACACAATCATATCCAGAAGCATTTTCAAAAATTGTTGCAATTGTTACATTTGATTCAATCTCTTTTATGAAATTTTTTTCAAGAATGTCCGCAACATTTTGTTTTCCTTCTGAAAAAAAATTTTCCTGCCATAAAATAGTATATGCAAATATTAAAAAAACTACAAAAATCGAGAATGAAAGCATGAATCCTATATGAGACATTCCGGTTTTGTTTTCCATCATCCTATAATTATATTTGCAATTGTTGAAACCATAAAAGCCATTATCATCAACGCAAATGAATGTTTTATCCCTCTTTTAAAATTACCTTCTGAAAGTTTCCCTATAACAAGTCCGCTGAAAAATCCCTGAACAATCATAAGATAAACAAATGAATTCCCAATATCTTTCGGGTCAACAGCGCCACTCCCGCTAAGTCCTGCTTCATCAAAACCAGTTATTCCCGCTATCATCGGAAAGATTTTAAATTGCATGACAAGAACAATTGCAATAAAAATAACAAAAATAATATAACCCTGAACCACAAGTGCAGAAATTGCGGACTTTCTTTCTTTGTTTAATTTATCTGTTGTGCTGACTGCATTTGAAACTGATTCAAGAATTTGTCCAATATCACCTCCTGCCCTTTCTGCCTGCCCGATTAATTTTAATGCTCTTGATATAGTACTGTTATTTACATCTTTTGAAAATGTCTGCAATGCACTATTAAAAGGAATTCCAATTAAAATTTGATTTGCAAGTTTTTCAACATGAATTCCAAGAACACCATATGGTTTTTTTCTTACATTAACAATGCTTTTGCTAATCGGCGTCCCTGTTCTTACACTCTCTGCAAGATTTCGCATAAACTCTATAAACATTTGTTCTTTTTCTAATTCTATAGATGATGTTCTTAAAATTTTGTAAATAAAAGGACCGACACCAATAATAATTCCTCCTCCAATCATTATTACAAACCATTTTGTATGAAATAGTAAAAACGAACAGCCAACTAATAGTAGTCCTATTCCAATTCCAATAATGTCTGTTTTTTTTATTCTCATTTAACCTGTTGATGGGCTTTTTATATAAATAAATATTAAAAACACAAAATTAATTAATGCAACTCCTACTATTATTAATAAGCCAATCATTGAAGGTGTTAGATTTATTCCGATTCCGCTAATATTCATAATCATCAGTAAAAGCATGAAAATCATCGGCGCTGCAATGACAATACTGATATAAATATCCATGAACGTTTCTGCAATTTTAGTATTTTTTTCTCTTGTTATTTTGTGTTCAAATAAAAGTGTTTTCGCCCTTTCATCAAAAAAATCTTTCAAATCTCCTCCTGAATTAATTGTGATTGCAAGCCCGTTAAATAAATCCGTAAGATTCGTACTTGGACTTTTTAATGCACTATTTCTTAATGCACTCACAAGATTCATTCCATGGACATTTATCTCATTTACTAATTTTGTAAATTCTTTTTTTAATTCCTTATACTCCCCTGTTTTGATTAATATACTGAAAATACCCTTTGGATTTAACATTGATTCTGCAATTGCAGCCATGTGAATTGTCGCAAAAGGAAGTTCCTGGTCGATGCGATTTCCAGCAGATTTTTTTTCAAGAGAAGGATAATAATACACAAACAAGCAGGTTACAGCAGGGACAACAATAACAATCCACAAATATTTTATTATTTGTATTAAAATTGGATTTGTACTAAAAGAGATAAATGGAGGAGCAAGACGGGGTTCAAAAAGAATAAAAAAAGCAGATATAATCATTGAGAAAAAAAAAGCAATTATTGTTGTGAGAATAATAATAGAAATATAATTTTCAGGAACAAGTTGCATATTTGCCTTAAGCAAATTTTTTTTCAATTCATTAAATTCATATTTCTTAGTTAGTTTTCCAGAATATCTAAAAAATAATTTATTTGCAACTCCGACATAAATACGGGGTTTTATTTCTCTTTCAAAAGCAATTTCTTGTTTTTCTTTTTTAGACCTCTTTAAAATATCTCTTTCAAGCCAGGATATTTCTTTTTTAATCCCTGATTTTTTTTCTGTTTTAGTCACCTTAGTAATCTCTTTTTTTTCCTCGGGCATCTCATTTAAAGGACGCGTTAGTTTTATATTTTCTATTTTTAAAATATAATCTTTTGCATTTGCTTCAATTTCTTTTTTCAATTTATTAATTTCCCCAGAAATCATTGTTCTTTCTTCATTTTTTGCATCTGCAAGACCTGCAGATAAATTGATAAACTCATTCAGTAATTTTTTCTCTTTTGCACTTGTTTTTTTCAGTTCAATAAAAATATCTTTACTTGAAGTTATCATTTGATTTCTGCCAGAATTTTATTCTGAATTTCCAAAATAATTTTCTTTAATTTTGCAAAATTATCATAATCTCTTTTTTTGTGAGCCCCCTCAAAATTTGTTTCTGCCTCTTCAAGTGATTTTAATAATTGATTAAAAACTACCACCCCTTGTTTTTCCATAAATTATAATACAAATCACTTTATTAAATATTTTGTTAAATTCGATTTCTCATTTTCGCATTAATATCAGATAAAAATTCTAATTATTCTAATCCCAATTTTTTTAAAATCTCTTTTGGCTTTTTATAATACTCATTAATTATTCTCTGAATTTCTCTAAAATCAAAAATTTTTTCTTCATAAATACGATAAATTATATTAACTCTTCTTTGAAATTCTTCTCCAATTTCTTTTTGGCTAATTCCATATCTTCTACTTATTTTATTCATTATTATGCTGTTTGTTTTAGAATAAAATTGGTTGTCTGAAGGATTCCATACAAAAGGAGTGTTTGTATTTGCAACACCCTCGTCGTCAACATTTTGTATTTCAACTATCTCCCTTAATTTTCTTGTTTCTTGTTTATTAACAATAGCATGCGTCATTACACAAACACAATCTAAAACATCAAGCAGTGCAGGAGATAATTCAATCGGTGGTGTTTGCAATCTTTTAATAACTGTGTCAACAGAATCAGCGTGCATTGTCGAGATAGAAGCGTGTCCAGAAGCCATTCCCTGAAAAAGCACAGATGCTTCTTTACCTCTAACCTCACCGACAATTAAATATTCTGGATTTTGACGAAACGAACTTTTTAATAAAGTGAATAAATCAATGTCTTCTTTTTCTTCCAAACCAGTAGCACTTCTTGTCACACTTGGCAGCCAGTTTTCCCTCGGCAGATTAATTTCACGCGTGTTATGAACAAAAATATTATTGCATAAAAATTTTTCAAATTTAGGAATGCTTAAATCAAAAACTTCTGTCTCCTCTTCGGTTATTTTTTTTATAGATATGATTTTATCCCATAAAATATCATTGTGGGATAAATCATTATACTTTGAATTAGGAATTGCAATTCCCTGAAGATAACCTCTTCCTATGTTCTGCTTTCCATTGAGATACGGCCACGACAATTTTGAATGTTCTTTATCTATTTCTTTAATCTGTGTAATTGACAGAGGAATAACATCTGAAAAAGTATGCGGGGATTTTTTATTATATGAATATAAGGGATTATTTTTTCTGTCCTGTAAAAAACCAATTTCTTTAAATTTTTCAATATTTTCCGACGACGAAATCGAAAGATTAATACATTTGTCTTTTCTGTCAAAATCATTTATCCTGGAAATAATCCCCTGCCTTAAAAATAATGTCTGCAAATCTTCAAGTAAAGTGTAGCTTTGTGAACTGCACGAAACTTCATTCTTTTTCATTGTTCCGTCGGCGCTAAAATATCCTCTGATAAAATGTCTTATCTGCTCATTGGATAAATTAAATATAAAATCCGGAATTTTTTTTGAATCAGAATAGCCGTCAAATTTCAGAACGTTTTTCATGAATTTGTAAAATACAGAATTGTGAATTCTCATCGAGACATTTTTATCATTCATTATTGAATAATTTGAACCGAGATAATCGCATAACTTTAGAAAAACGTTTCTGCATTCTATATCCTGATTTGAAATTATTACTGAATTTTTATTGTAGTTATCATAACACCCGTCGCCGACCCATAATCCGAGAAATTCAAGAAAATTTTTTGAAACGCCAAAAATCACCGGAACCGAAGACCGATTATGGCTTTTTATCTTTAATTTCTTCAATTCATCTTCGGTAAAATCAAATTTGACTTTAGCCAGTTCATTTATCTGGATAATATTTCTTTTTTTCCACCACCGATATTTTTCTTTTGAAGCATTAAAATCATCTTTTGAATATTTTTCAAAAATCTTTTGAACAGGTTTTCCAATCAGAAAATCTTTTTCAAAAACATCTGAATAATCAAGGAGATTTATTTTTTTAATATTCTTTCCATCAATTGGCAAAATTCTTGGAACTGCGATAAATGATTTTTTCTCTTCTAATTCAGTCGGCTTTACTTCTCTTAACCCGTTTTCACCGAGGGAAAATAGCGAATGATCTTCTGTAACTTTTATTTTTCTTCCTGTCTTTGTAGTTATCCTATAAATATCTTTTTTCACTTTATGTTTAATATAGGAACTTGGTTTTGCAAAAATTATTTTACCTTTTTCGTCAAGCGTCATAACCTCTGCATCAATTTTCCCGTCGACAAATTCTTTTATTGTAACATTTCTTATTTTTCCTTTTTCTTTTATTATAATTCTTGAATCTCCTGTAACGCTGTCTTCAATACTAACAACCCTCATCTCCGGAGGAATAAAAAATGCAAGCGCATTAAGAAAAGTTGTTTTACCCGATGAAGTCCCCCCGACAATTAAAATATTCATTTTATATTGAATTAACAACCATAGATAAGCGAGCATTTCTGGGCTAAGAGTTCCAAAAGAAATTAAATGCGTTGGAGTCCATGGAATCTTTGTGAATTTTCTTATTGTAAATGTCGGCCCGCGAGAAGTAATATCTTTTGTATATGTTGCATTTACACGGCTTCCGTCAGGCAAACTCCCGTCGAGAATTGGTTTTGAATAAGAAATATATTTTCCGCATCTCTGCGCAAGTTTTTCAACAAACCCTTCAAGTGTATCATAATTTTTGTAAACAAGATTTGTTTTTAAATTACGAAATTGACGATGAACAATATATATTGGTGTTTCTGTTCCATTGCATTCAATGTCCTCCACAAAAAAATCCTTGAGCAAAGGATCAAGTTCATTAAATCCAATAAAATCCCTGCAAAGATAATAATATATTTTTTTGTAGCTTTCATAAGGAATGTTCATTCCAAGTTCTGTTGCCAGAAATTTAAATCTTTCATCAATATATTTCATTAAATTATCTTCATTTTTTTCCACAACTTCTTCAAAATCAATTATCTCCCTCATTATCCTGACAATTTTATTTTTTATTTCAATCTCTTCGCTGTTCATTAAAGGTTCTTCAATTTCATAAAAAAGTTCGTAAATTTTTGGATTCCAATAAATATGTGCAAAAGCAAAAGGTTCAATTAGTGGATAACGGACATCGATTTTTGTTTTGTCAGGTATTTTTTTTAAGTTCGGAATTTCAGGATAAAAATTAAGAGGAACTCTTTCATATTCATTTATTTTATTTAGTTTTTCTCTGTTGAACATTTTAATTTATTGAAATATCCATAATAGTCACATTTCCTGAAAAGCCATTATTTGAAATTGAAATTTTATATGGCGTCGAGGCTTTGCTGATTGTTTTTAATTGATCTGAACCAGCATAAGTTAAATTATATTGATATGTTTTTGAAATATTGACTTTTTTGTATTTTCCCTGGCTTTCTGTATTAATGCTAAATCCGTTTTCAGTAAAAGTTTCCCCTTCTTCACTATATTGATATCTACTTTGGATTTCAAATATTATTCTGTTCTCAATTCCGTCTATTCTTATCTCTCCGTCGCTGAGAGTAAAATCAATAACTCTTTTATTTCCAGGCACATTTTGAATATCATTCATTGTATTATCAAGCGCCATCAAAAAATTCATTGTTCTTTCAATTGATATTTTATCTCTAAAACTTTCTATTTTAGGATTTGCATAACTTAATACAACTCCGATTAAGACCATTATAATAAGAGTATAAATAACTGTTTCAATCCAGATTTGTCCTTTACGGTTTTTTAAAAAAAAATTATAATGAAAAATCCCTGATTTTACCTGATTATTTAAACCTCTTTTCATATTTAAAATATTTCAAATAACTTTATTAATCTTTTGACTAACAATCATCAATATTAAGAAGTGTATCAGAAACCTCACACTGATAACCTTCAATTTTTGGAGAAATTTTTATCATTGAAGCATTTTCAATTCCTGAACTATTTACATTAAAGATATAAGTTGATGCAGAATTTTGTGACGGAAGGATTAAAGCATCATTGTAACTCCCACTATATGGTTTTACATAAAAATATCCTGCCGACGGCAATTCAAATGTTTTTGATTTAGATTCATCATAAACAGCAACAATAGCACTATCAACTTTAATATCTTTTAATTCAACAGAAATTTTTAATTCATCTGAACTTGAATTATAACAAGTGTAATAATTATTTATCAATACCTTTTCAAAAACACCAATGCATCCAGCACTTTTTGTTTTATTGCTTATAAGATTATTAATTACACCCCATATAATTGCAACAGCCACAATTGTAATTGCAATCATTAATATCATTGAAATAACTCCTGAAATTCCCCCACGATTTTTTGGTTTCATTTTTTGTTAATTTCAAAAATAGTTTTTTGTTTTTATAAATTTAATTTTCTCAAAATGTTATTTCAAATCCGTGCCCTTCACCACAAGGGACTATCCTCTGTCCTGATTCAGAATTTCCAGCAAGAACAGGAATTAAAATTATTTTATCAGCGTCGGTAAAATCTATTGTGTCAGAAAATGTTCCTCCCTGAGATAAACCAGCACCAGGCCAATTTCCTGAAACATCTTTTATATCTGTTGTTTCATAACCCCCTTCCATATATTGCTTTAGATTAATGCTATAAATAGGAACGTTTCCTAAATTTGAAATAGATAAAATTCCTCTTATGTAACTTGCTTCAAATTCAACATCTTCACAAACAAGTTCAATATTCTTATCTCCGAATTTTGTAACTGCTTCTTTTGACATGCTTTTGAACCAGACAAAAACAATTATTGCTGCGACGATTACAAGTGCAATTAATAATATTGTTGCAATTGTTGGCGACACTCCTCTTTTTTTATTTTTCATATTTTAATATTATTTTTCGTTTTTATAAATTTAACTGCAATCTATTAATTCTCTTGCTTTTCCATTGTTGCAACCCACATATTTTGTTTTTCCTTCTATTTCATTAAACCTTGTAGGAATGATGCTCAATAAAAATATTTCTTCTTCTAAAATAAATGTTATTGTTTTCTCTTTGTTTATTTTTAATGTATTTGAATTGCCAATATTAAACAAAATCGTTTCTCCGAATTTTACTCCACCGTCATTAATTTTATCAGCCAAATTTATAGTTGCTATCTCCTGTGATGAATCATTTGAAGCATGAATGTAAAATCCTGCAATGTTAAATCTTCCATTGTTTTTTAATGTTAATTCAAGAATATA
>CAZEFN010000047.1:0-4005 GCA_964511585.1 Candidatus Woesearchaeota archaeon | reverse complement strand
TGCTACCAGCATGTTTTCCTTTCCAGTGTTTTGGAGCAAATTTTGCAGTAACTTTATCTAAAATTCCATAAGGAGGCTGATGACAAACTAAAATATCAATTTTATTTTTAGCAAACCATTTCAAAATTCTTATTGCCTTTGCTGTTTCTTTTCTTGCTCTTTTCATCATTTCTTTATTTCCGCTGTAAAATTCCTTAATCCAATTAACATCAAGAAAATATTCCAGAAAACCAATTTTCAATCCTCTAATATTTCTAATATTATTTTTAACAAGAGAAAAATTTCTTATTTTTCTCAAATCACGATTTAAATATGGTAATTTTATTCTATATTTTTTTTCATCCTTTTTAATTCCTTCATCATTATTCCAAACATTTCCCATAATTGAATAAGTTGGGGCAATTCCAGAATAAAACTTTGCTACCTTTATTGCTGAATCATAAACTTCGAATAATTCTTTTTTAATTTTCCCCCTTGTTTCCTTTAATTCAGGCAAACCTTTTTTTCTTCTTTCAATATTTCTAAAAGCCAATTTCCTTGCTAAATCTGATTTTCCCAAATCACCAGTGATGATAATTAAATCAATATCTTTAGGAATTTTCCCAATCAGTTTTCCGTGCGGGTCCCCAACAACTAAAATTCTCATAAAAAATAAAACAAAAAACAATTTAAAAATTCTTTGACTTATTCGTCGTCTTCGTCAAAGTCAGAATCATCGTCTTCATCTTCTGATTCGTTTTCATCATATTCGTCTTCTGGCATTTGAATACCTCCGATTTTATAAGAGTTCTACAAAATGTAGACAAATCCTTATTCTTTAAATTGTTTTTAAATATTTCCATACATCAATAAATAGGAACAAATATAGAAAAAAGTTTAAAAATATGAATTTACAGCGATGAAATTAAGGCACCAACCTATCCCTGTCTCTCGGAAACAAGCATGCTTCGCGAATATTATTCAAACCCAAAATTAACATAGTTAATCTTTCCAAACCCATCCCCCAACCTGCATGAGGCGGAGCACCGAACCTGAAACTATCAATATAACTTTTGAAATCCTTGGGGTTCAGATTTTTTTCTTTTAATCGCTTTTCCAATAATTTCGGAATATGAACTCTCTGCCCACCAGAACTTATTTCCATCCCCTGATAAATCGCATCAAACCCGCAAGAAAATTTTTCTCCCTTGGGCATAATATAAAACGGCTTTCCTGAAATCGGCCAGTCAGTAACAAAAATAATTGTGTCAGGAAATAATTCTCCTAATTTTTTTTCTGCATCGACGTTTAAATCATCTTTTCCAATGTGAATTTTATTTTGCTTCATTAACTCGCGAATTTCTTCAAAAGTAAAATATTTTATTTTGGGGATTTTTAATTTTATCCCAATTAAATTTAATTCAGTTTTATTCACTTCCAAAATTTTTTCAATAATATATTGGATGCATCTCGCAAGAACATCCATTACAACAAACTCGTCGGCAAATGCCTGTTCATAATCCAGCTGTCGTGACTCATTCAAGTGACGAATTGTATTGTGTTTCTCTGCTCTCCACACCGCGAAAACCGCAAAAACTTTTTCCATTGAACATGCAAGCATTTGTTTATACAACTGACAACTCTGCGACAAAAATGTTTTCTTCTCAAAATATTTTATTTCAAAAAGTTCAGTTCCTCCCTCTGATGAAGAGCTAATTATTGACGGAAAAGCACATTCAACCGCATTTTCTTTAATCATAAATTCTCGGTATGCTTGTATAATTATTGATTGAATTTTAAAAATTGCTTGCGTTCTCCGACGATGTAAATCCAAAAATCTGTAATCTAATCTTTTTGGCAATTCTGTTTTTGAAAAATCAGAAACATCAATTGGCAGTTCATCTGCAATTGCAAAAACTTCAATTTCCTCAGGAATAATTTCTTTTCCTCCAGGTGCTTGCTTTGAATTAACAACAGAACCCTTTACATAAATCACTGATTCACGCGTCAGATTATCCATAATTTCAAAATTCTCGTCGCTGACTTTTCCCTTAACTCCTGTAATTTGTATAATTCCTGAAATATCTCTCAACAAAATAAAACGGATTTTTCCTAACGCCCGTGTATTATGAACCCAGCCAGCAATTTCAATCTTTTTTTTCTTAGAATCAAAAACATCCTTGATTGAAATTCTATTTTTATTCAACTTCTGCAAATCCATTAAAAGAAAATGAAATGTTATTTATTAATTTGTTGGTTTCATTAACTTTCTGATAATTTCTATAGCAATTTTTCCGTCAATCTTCCCGCTAAATTCTTTCATCACCAAACCCATATAAGCTTTTTCAGAAAGCCCTGGTTTTTGTTTAATCAGTTTGAAAACCTTTTCCTCAATTAAACTAGTATCTACTTTTTTAATTTTGACTGCTTCTCTTACTCCATAATCATCAACGATTTTTTCAAGAACTGTTTTAATTTGTGATTCTGAAATTTTCCCTTCATCTAATTTTTCCAAAACAAAAATCAATGCATCATTATTTAATTTTTCTTCAACATCCTCGATTTTTATTTTTTTATGCGATGCAATTTCCCTCGGA
Organism: Candidatus Woesearchaeota archaeon; assembly: GCA_964511585.1. Classification (GTDB taxonomy): domain Archaea; phylum Nanobdellota; class Nanobdellia; order Pacearchaeales; family GW2011-AR1; genus ARS1301. Next base: position 1,429 of record CAZEFN010000047.1, on the reverse strand, counting down.
TAAACCAAAAGCATTTTTGCAACCAAATTCGCATTATCACTTGCAGTTATTAATTCCTTGAAATCTTCAAGTTTATTTTTTTTAAAAATTAAACTGATAAATTCTTTGTTTAATCCCTTTTTCTTTAATTCATTTTCAAAATTTTCTTTTGATTTTGGAAGAGTTCTTTTTGCATTGTCAATAAATTGTTTTGAAATTTTCAGCAACGGCAAATCAGTTTCAGGATACATTCGGGCAGAACCAGGAAGCGGGCGCATAAATTTAGTTGTTTTATCTTTCATTGCATTTCGCACTTCCATCACAGTTGGGTTTTTTTCATCAGATAGTTTTTTCTGTCTTTCAATCTCATTTTTGATAACCTCAACAAAAATATCCATGTCCTGCATACCTTTAATTTCAACGCGATTTTCATTTCTTACTGAAACATTAACATCTTGTCGTATAGTTCCAATTCCCCGACGGACTTTGCAATTTCGTAAAATCCCCCCGATTTTCAGTGCAACTTCTTTTGCCTGTTCAGGTGTTTTCACATCAGGAGCAGTAACAATTTCAACAAGAGGAATTCCCAATCTATCAAGTTTGTAAATTATTTTGTCTTCTTCTCCTCTAACAATTCTTGCAGCATCTTCTTCTAAATATAAATAATTAATTCCAACTTTTCCCGACGCTGTTTCAACAAAACCATCACGCGCGACTAAAACGGTTCTTTGAAAACCAGAGGTATTGCTTCCATCAACAACAACTTTTCTCATAATCTGTGTGATGGGAACAATTTTCATTTTTATTAATAATGCAATTTGAATGGCAATTTCTAATGCCTCTTTATTAATTTCATGTGGCGGTTCTTCATCCAGTTCAACAAGACAAGTTGTATCAAAACCCTGATAAATAAATTTTTTGTTTTTCCCGACTTCATGCGAAACAGCAACATCAACATCTCCGCTTTCTCCGGCAACAGCGTGGAGCTTTCTTTCAATTTCAAAATCAGGTTCGTCTTTTCTTAAAACTGACGGGCATTTGCAAAATAATTTAGAAGTATCTAATTGCTGATGGATTTCCAACCCCATTTTTACTTTTAGGTTTTCATAATCTAATTTTTCCTCTTGCATGAAATGAAAATAAAAACAAGTATATAAAATTATTCAGAGGAGAAATAGGATTAATAAAAGTTTTTAGTAGGAGTGTCACTCAAATTTACTAAATCTAAAAATCTTTCATAATTTCTTTCATAATTTGGTAAGAGTAGTTTTTTAATTTCAGAAAGATTTAATTCTTCCCCACAATCCCTCATAAGGTCTGCAAGGTTATGAATATCCATTGTATCCTTTGCTCTGAATTTTGTAATCTTACTTGCAATCAAATGCTCTGGTTTAATCACTCTTGTGTTAATTGAAAAACCCTCATTAAAAGGTATATTTAATAACTGCCC
>CAZEFN010000046.1:0-6077 GCA_964511585.1 Candidatus Woesearchaeota archaeon | reverse complement strand
CTTCTTTTCCTGAATTCTTTATAATCTCCATAACAGGAATAAAATCAGCATCTCCTGAAATCAAAACACAAACATCACAAGAATTATCTACAAGTGTTTTTCTGATCATATCAACACTAATTAAAACATCCACTCCTTTTTCAATAACAACATTTTTCTTTTTTATTTTTTTAAGTTTTCTCGTTCTTACTGTTATTCCCTGTTTCTTCAGCCCTTCTAAAAACTTCATATGTTTATGATAAACCTCTTTGTCGTCAGAAATATCAGGAATGGAATTATAATATCTTATGCCAGACAAATCAAAATTAAAATGAGAACAAATAAAATTTGCCAATTTTCTAAAATCAATATTTCCTAAATTAATAAATTTTTTAGAATTATGATACCAGTTATTCCCGTCGATAAAAACAATTGCTCTTCTTTTCAGCATTATTTAAAAAAGAAATAGAACTTATAAAAGTACTCCCGGCATTACCAAATGGCCATACCGGGGATTTGATGATATATTAAACAACAGGAAATATTTAAACTTATTGGTTAAGTGTTGCAGAGGTGGCACATGATTTAGAAAAGGAAGGGCGGGTTAAAAAAGTTGGGGTTAAATTCATCTCCCCACACCATAAATTTCCATATATTTATTAAAATCATCAAATGTTTTTTTATCCATTGGTTTTTTCTCGCCGTTAATCATTAAAGGATAACCTGTGCTATGCAAATGACTAACAGCGTCGGTGATTCCAACAATTGAATAAACAGGAATTCCAGTATTAGCAACAAAAGAACCAATTGCATCCTCCCCTCTCTCACCAAAAATCACTCTTTCTTTATTTGGTAAATTTTTTGATTTTGTTTTATCATAAACAGGACCAACTTGCTCCCTATCAACGGCAATTCCCATTCCAACTATTTTCACATTATAATTCTGAGATTCTGCTTCTCTTTTTATTTTTTCAATATTTTCATATTTTGTTGCACCAGAAGTCCAAACATCATCAACAATAAATATTCTCGCACCATCAAAAAGAGTTTTATTCACAAGTAAACTTTCTTCTTGTGTTGACTCCATGCGTTTTTGCTTCTTTTCTATCATATTCAAATTCTTTATCTATTTTATGATTAGCCCACAAAGCATTTGCAGTTCCTACAGCAATTGCACTTCCCTTATATGAAGGTCCATAAATAATATCTACTCCCTCAACAACATTTTTTCTCATTAACATATCTGCATAACAAGAACCTAATTCAAGATTCATTTTACCAGATTTAAATTTTCCAGCATTAACAAAATAAGGTGTGGGTCTCCCATCCTTTAGCAAAAGCCCGTCGGAAAAAAATAAAGCTCCAGAATCCGCAAGAATCTCAGCAAATCCCCTTTGATAATCTTCCATATAAGATTATTTTTTTTCTTTTATAAATATTTATCTCCTAAAGAATAATAATTATTCACAACTTCACTTCCTCAAATTTCCTCCTCTCTTTTTCACTTGCTCCTGTCCTATAAGTTTTCTGCAATTCTTCTGCAAATTTTTTTCCTTTATTATTAAAATAAACAGCAGGTTTTCCTTTCTTATCCTCAACAAAATTTTCTTTGAAACCCCTGATAATTTTATTTTCTTTTTCATTTCTCCCGACGACAAACCAGCAATTATTTCTAAAAAAATGCCTCCCAATATTTGCAAGTTTCAAATTTTTCCCGTCAATTAAATCATTTTTTATCAAAACCTCAAATCTTTTTTTTAATTGCTTTTCACACAACAAACAACCCCCGGCTGGTGTTGGATAATTTATCTTATATTTCTTCGCAAGTTCGATTTGTTTTTTTCGGGTTCTTCCTGAAATCCCCAGCCCAACCAAAGGACGAAAGATATTAATTCCAGTTTCTTTATCAATAATCTTCAGGGATTTTGATGTTTGTGACATTGGTCTTTGCCCTAAAACCTCGCCCGTTGCAATGAGTTTTATATTTTTATCTTTGGCAAACTCCCTTGCCTTATGGAACATAAAAATTTTACAATCAATACAACAATTAAATCCAGCACCCCGCCCATATTTCGAATTTTTCAAAACTTCAAGATATTCTTTTAGCAATTTACCTTTACAACAATCAAAAATTTTTAATTTAACTTTTTCTTGCAGGCAAAATTTTTTAACATCCCCCAGAATCTTTTTCCCAAAAGGCAAATTAAAATAAAAAGCAAGAACTTCAAAATTTTTTTCCTTCATAATTTTCACAGCAAGCCGACTATCCAAACCATTTGAAAAAAGCACAGCACATTTTTGTTTCATAAAAACTAATAAACACAAACTTTTTATATTTTCTCAATCATAAAAAAAATGAAAACAAGAACAAAAATATTAGCCATATCGGGAATTTTAATAATAATTATTTTATTTTATTTTTCAACTAAACAATTAACCGGTTATGTAATTGGAACAGGAAAAAATTCTTTCACAATGGCGATCTGCAATAAAACAACACCAAATGGAGGTATCTATTGCGAGGATTATGAAATAATTTGTGAAGGAAAAAAAGCGTCAAAAATAAGTGCAACAGGATTTTCAGTTCCACACCCAAACAATTGGCAGGATCCTCGTGGGGAAAACGGAAGTGAAATTATCTGCAAATAAATTTTCCCGACGGCATCTAAATCGATTCACTTTTTCTCTGAATCACGAACGTCTTTTTTAGAATTTTCAGTATCTTTCTTAACTAACTTTAAATTTGAACTGTTGTTTGATTTATCTTTTCTAAATTTACTCAAAATTCTTGAAATCCAAAATCCAACTTTAAAAAATTTAGAAATTATTCCGATAATAATTAAAATAATTCCAGCAAAAATTCCTTTTATCGCGATAGAATAAGAAGAAGTAAAAAGAAATCCAAAAAATTTCAATAAAGATTTGTCAGCAAAAAATCCAGCAACACTATCAAGTTTTACAAAAACCAAAGAAGCAATTAATAGCAAACCCCCGACAAGAATGGGAGCATTTGTTTTGTTCCTGACAAGAAAAAAAATCCCAATTGAAATAAATAAACAAACAAGCATTAAGAAATAAAATTTATTCTCAAAATAATTTTTGGTTTGCTCTGAAACTAAAAAATAAGGCATATCTCTCTGCTCTTCAAAACAATCAATAAAATCACACGAATAATCTGCATAATAAATTTCTTCAACTTTGCCAGAAATCATTTCTTCGACAATAGCATTTACACCACCTTCAATTGCATCACATGAAATAGCAAATGTTTCTCCCGCCTCGCTAAAAACAAACTCTGTCTGATTAATACAATACTCCTGCATTAAAATCAATTGATTCTCTGAAACACTTTCCAAATTTATTTGTTCAGAAAGAAATTCTGTTACAACAGGAATTAATTCTTCTTGTATATTTTTATATTCCAAGGAGTTAGAAACAACCAATAAACTATTCATTAATAAAAAACCCATAAAAAGAATCACACTTACAATAACAAGCAAACCACTCCGAATAAAACCCATATTAGAATAATAAAAAAGAGTTTTTAAAAGTTACATTCTTTCCAATGCAGAAATTCTTTTTTCAATAGGCGGATGCGTCGACGACAAACCCTTTAAAGGATTTGCAAAAAACAACGGAGCAACCACTTTGCTTACTCTTTTTTCCGACGACGCAGAATCATTTTTAATTTTTTTCAAAGCACGAATCAATCCTTCTGGATATCGTGTGAATTTCACAGCAGTTGCATCAGCAGAATATTCTCTTTTGCGGGAAATCGCCATCTGAACAATACAAACAACAATTGGTGCAAGAATTGCCATGATAATCCCAAGCACAATAAAAATTCCATTTTTACTATCACTATTCCCGCTTCTAAACCAGAGACTTCTCAAAAAAATCTGTGAGATAATAGCAATCATTCCAACCATAACAGCGACGAGAGTCATGTAACGAATATCATAATTGCCGATGTGTCCAAGTTCATGAGCAAGCACATTTTCTAATTCCCGCCTTTCAAGTTTTTCCAAAGCACCTTCTGTAACACAAATCACTGCATTTTCAGGATTCCTGCCAGAAGCAAAAGCATTAATCTGCGAAGAATTCATCACATAAAGTTTTGGCATTGGCAAACCAGAAGAAATAGTTAATCCTTCAACAAGACGATAAAAATCAGAATGTTTTTCCCTCGATGCTTTTTTCGCACCCACTGACGCAATTGCAATTTTATCTGAATTATAATAACTTATCAAAATATAACTTAATGAAAAAATTATAGAAATTATCATTATAATAAAAAAGAAACCAGGCTCAAATGCAAAAGAAATCACATAACCAAACAAAACAAAAACAGCAAATATAGTTACCATTAAAAAAAATGAATTTCTCTTATTCTTAGAAATCTGGTCACGAAAATCAATCCTTTTCATAGGAGAAAGAAGAAGTTAAACTTTTTAAGAGTTTTGAATTTGATTTAATAGTCTTATTAATCTTGCGCCTCCATTACCATTATAGATTTTTTTCTCACCAACGACAAAATGCACAAGCACTACTTTTTTTTAAACCTAAATCTCTTAGACGACAATAAATATGTAAGGGATTAAAATAATGTTCAATTGATAAATTGCCTATCTCAAAAAATTATCGCCTCTCCCATAAACATTCTTATAATTCCATAATTTCAAACTTTAAATACTTTATTGTAAAAATCAGAATTCTACTTTCACAGCTTTTCTCTCACTTTCTGCAATCTTAATATATTCTTTTTTGTTTTTTCCATAAATTCCTGCGAAAAATTTTCCAGGCATTGTTGTGCAGAGATTATTAAAAATTAAAATTGAGTCATTGTAAAATTGCCGAGCATAAGCCACCCTGTCTTCTGTCGACGACAGTTCTTTTTGCAATTCAAGGAAGTTTGTGTTTGCTTTCAAATCAGGATAATTTTCAGCAAGGGCAAAAAGTCTTGCAAGCGATTTTTCCAAAACATTATCTGCCTTAACTTTTTTCTCAATACCTTTTGCGCCAACAAGCGCTTTTCGCGCTTCAGTAACTGCCTTGATTGCACTTTTTTCGTGCTTCATATAACCCTTAACAGAATTAACAAGATTGGGAATCAAATCAGCACGGCGCTTCAGTTGAACATCAATCTGTGACAGAGAATTATCAATTCTATTTGACAAAACAACAAAACGATTATAATAATAAAAGAAAATAATTCCAATCAATAAAGCTATCCCAATAAAAACCCAAATTACCATATAAAAGAATTCAAACAAAATTTATAAACTTAACTGAATAAAAAAATCATGGTAAAAATAGACAAATCAAAATGTTTGGGTTGTGGATTGTGTGTTTCAATATGCCCGGAAGTATTTGAAATGGACAGCGACGGAAAAGCAAAAGTCATCTCGCAAAAAGAAACTCCTTGTGCAAAAAACGCCTCTGAGTCCTGTCCAGTTGAAGCGATTAGCGAATAAAAACCTTTATTAATTCTTTTAAATTTTATCTGATATGCAAAAGCAAAAAGAGACGGCGGGTAAAAATAGCGAAGATAAAAAAGGTGTTGACTTTATAAAATGGTTTTCTGAACTGAATAAAAATTCAGGAAAGTTCGCAGGGGGAAAAGGAGCAAATCTTGCAGAAATTTTTAATCTTAAAATTCCAGTCCCGCCGGGCTTTGTTGTAACAGCACAAGCATATAATTATTTTATTGAAAAAGCAGAATTAAAAACAAAAATAGAAGAACTTCTGAATTCAATTGATTATGAAAATACTTCAAAACTCGACGAGATAACTAAAAAAATAAGAAAATTAATTACTGATGAAAAATTACCAAAAGAAATAGAAGAAGAAATTACAGATTCTTATCAGGCACTTGATGCACCTGATTTCAGCAAAGCAAAAGGTTCTGCACTCGATATTTTAAAAAACTCAGCAGAACCTGTCTTCGTCGCTGTTCGAAGCAGTGCAACAGCAGAGGATTTAGCAGACGCAAGTTTCGCAGGACAGCAGGATACATATCTTAACATAAAAGGCAACGACGCGGTTTTAGAGCACATAAAAAAATGCTTTGCATCACTTTACACTTCCCGCGCAACATA
>CAZEFN010000045.1:0-21627 GCA_964511585.1 Candidatus Woesearchaeota archaeon | reverse complement strand
TAGAGTTAGGTGATTTTGTTTTAATCAATAATCTCTCTTAAAAATTCTCTTCCAAAATTTTTCTCTGTCTTTTTTAGAATCATAATCTACTCCGACAATTTTTGCTGCAATTTCTTTGTAAGCTCGTGAAGACTTGCTCTTCGGAAAAACATGAATAACTGCATCTTTATGATTCAATGAATCAGGAATGCAAAAATCTTCTGGGATACTCCCTAAAATCGGAACCTCCAGCATTTCTTTAACTGTCTCTGGTTTCATTTCAATCCTGTTTCTTTTGACACGAGTAACAATTACCCCAGAAACAAATTTTTTTTTCTGTTCAGCAACCTTAATTGTTTTCAAAGCATCAGTAATTGCAGGCATCTCGGGATTAGTAACAATAATAACTTCATCAGCAAGCTCAATTGCAGAAATCGCCTCTTCTCCCAAACACGCAGCAGAATCAACTATCACATAATCAGAAATTTTCAAAAAATCATTCTTGAGTTCTTTTAATCTTGCAGGATTAAATTTTTTCAGCTCACTCACAGCAAGAGAAGATGGTACAATTTTCAATCCAGAATCATGCTCATAAACCGCTTCAAAAATATTTGACTTTCCGTTGAGAACATGATTTAAATTAACAGGAACTTCTGGAGAATTAAGATGCAAACCAACATTTGGAGTTGATAGATTAGCGTCGATAACAACAACATCTTTTCCAAAATAATTCATAGCAGCACCTAAATTAATCGCCGTTGTTGTTTTCCCAACACCGCCTTTCCCAGATGTTATTACAATTATTTTTGACATTTTAAGCAGAAGCTTATGATAAAAGAAATTGCTTAGTATTACTTATAAACTTTTCCAAGGAATCAGCATAAATTTTCAATTGCTCAATGTTAATAATAATTTCTTTTCCCTGATACATAATTTTCAGTGCAACATTTTTTCTGAAATCCCCGACCCTCTCGCAACGCAAAGTTTCAATTTTTCTCAGCATCTCATAAAAAGAGATTACTTCAAGAAATTCTTTATTTTTTTTGAACAATTTTTTAATTTCTTCAATTTGCCCAATTGGATGAGTAGGAACTGTTTTTATTTTCTTTTTCTTTTTTGCATGTTTCAAAAGAGCATCAATACTTGTGTTTATCATTTTTCTCCATCGAAGAAGAAGATTCATTATAACGTCACATGTTTTTGTATATTTCAAACTAACATAAAGCAAGTGGTCTGCACTAATTTTTTCCTGAATTATATCTTCCATGATTTATATAATATCCTTCGTTATTAACGAAAATTTATCCTCTTTTACTCTTTTAGAAGTGTAATTAATTAAGCAAAAAGGGTTTTTATATTTATCTCAAAATTAAAAATATTTTATTAACTTAACTCTAGAATTGCTTCAGCCAAATCGCCTGTTTTTTCAAGTGCATCTCTTGCTTTTTTTTCAGAGCATCCTGTTTTTTCAACAATTGTTTTAATATCATTTTCTGAAAATCCAGTTTCTTCATGAATATTTCCAGAAACCTGAAAAGATTCCTGCCCCTGCATATTTATCTTGGTTACAGATGGATTTTCAATCACAATTTTGCTATTATCATTTTTTTCAATAATTACTCGCGAAGCGTCAATTTCTTCCTGCGAAATTCCCATCTGCTTCATCATAGCCTGCATTTTTTTTGGATTTAATCCGCCGAACATTTTAGAAAAATATGCCCAAAGAAATTCTGAATATAATTATTAAAATTACAAACAAAATAACATGCATTGGTTTTAAATTAAAAATGCTCGGAAATTCCTCGTTAAAACGCATCAAGCCCCCAAATCCACCGGGTAAGCTCACTCCTGTTTCTGCCATACATTACAAAACACAGATAGTTTTTAAAAGTTTCTTGATAATGATTAATCATGGCTGACGAAAAATTTGATTTTAAAATTATTGAGAATAAATGGAGAAAATTTTGGGAAAAAGAAAAAATCTATAAGTTTGATGCTGAAAGTAAAAAAAAGATTTTTTCTGTTGATACCCCTCCACCAACTGTTTCAGGTGAAATGCATATTGGGCATGCGTGCTCTTATGCTCAGCAGGATTTTCTTATAAGATTTATGAGAATGAAAGGATATAATGTCTTTTATCCGTTCGGAACCGACGACAACGGGCTTCCAACTGAAAGACTTGTTGAAAAAAGAAAAAATGTTAAGTCAAAAGAAATGTCTCGAGAGAAATTCATAAAACTCTGCAAAGAATTTTTGAAAGAAGAACTTCCGAGATTTATTCAGGACTGGAAAAATATTGGTATCAGTTGCGACTGGGACATTTATTATTCTACGATTGATGAGCACTCAAGGAAAATTTCTCAGTGGAGTTTTCTGGACTTGTATAAAAAAAGGAGAATGGAACGAAGAGATGCCCCTGCTATGTGGTGCCCTGAATGCAGGACAGGAGTTGCACAGGTTGAAGTTGAAGACAAAGAAATCCCGTCGCAATTTGTTGAGGTTATTCTTAAAGTTGGAAAAGAAGATTTGATTATTTCAACTACAAGGCCAGAACTTTTTCCTGCCAGCGTCGCTGTTTTTTATCATCCTAATGACAAAAGATACAAGCATCTTAAAGGAAAAAAAGCGAAAATTCCTTTGTTTGATATTGAAGTTCCTATTCTCGAGGATAAAAGAGCAGAACCTGATAAAGGAACAGGAATTGCTTACTGTGCAACTTTCGGCGACCAGACAGATATGGAATGGCAGAAAGCATACAATTTTGAGATTAAAGAAGCAATTGATAAACAAGGAAAAATGACATCAATTGCAGGCAAGTATAAAGGAATGAATGTTAAAGAAGCGAGAGAAGAGATTATTAGAGATTTAAAGAAAGAAGGATTCTTAGTCAAACAAGAAAAAATTACTCATATTGTAAATGTTCATGAGAGATGCGGGACTGAGATAGAATTTGTCAAGAGCAAGCAGTGGTTTGTTAAATATCTTGATTTGAAAAAAGACATGTTGAAATGGGGTGCTGAATTAAAATGGTATCCGCAATTTATGAAAAATCGATATGATAACTGGGTTAGAGGATTGCAGTGGGACTGGTTAGTTTCTAATCAGAGACATTTCGGAGTTTCATTTCCTGTTTGGTACTGCAAAAAATGCGAAGAAGTTATTTTAGCAAGTGAAAAAGATTTGCCTGTCGAACCTATTGAGGATAAACCTCCTGTAAAAAAATGTCCGAAGTGCGGGGGTAATGAATTTATTCCTGAGAAAGATGTTTTGAATACTTGGTTTACCTCGTCGATGACACCACAAATTATTATTCAACTTATGAACAAAAAAATTAAGTCAAAATTATTTACACTTACTTGGAGAAGGCAGGCGCAAGAAATTATTTCTTTTTGGCTTTTTAATACTCTTGTTAAATCGCGATTGCACTTTGGAAAAAATCCGTGGAGAGATGTAGTAATTTCTGGTTTTGTTACTTTAAAGGGCGAGAAAATGTCAAAATCAAAAGGGAATGTTATTCGTCCGCAGGAAGTAATGGAAAAATATGGTGCAGATGCCATAAGGTTCTGGGCAGCGTCGTCAAAACTTGGAAAAGATTTTGATTATCAGGAGCAGGATGTTGTAGCAGGAAAAAAATTCATAACAAAATTAATGAATGCAACAAAATTTATTTTTATGAATCTTGATAGTTACGACGGAAAAAAACCAAAAAAACTGGAAAAAATTGATGAACTTTTTTTGGCAAAATTAAATTCAATTATAAAAATTTCAACAGAAAATTTTGAAAAGTATAGATATTCAAAGGCAAAATTCAAAACAGAAAATTTTTTCTGGAAAATGTTTTGCGATAATTATCTTGAAATTGTTAAAAAAAGAATTTACAATGAAACAGGCGACAAAAAAAAATCAGCACAATACACACTTTATCAATCAATGCTGACAATTTTAAAATTAATCGCACCAATAACACCTTTCATTACAGAAGAGATTTATCAGACATATTTTAAAAAATATGAAAAAGAAAAAAGTATTCATCTTTCTTCGTGGCCAAAACAAATTAAAATTGAAAAAGTTAATGAAAAAAATTTTGATGATTTAATGAGAATAATTTCAAAAGTTCGGCAGGAAAAAACAAATGCACAAAAACCAATGAATTCTGAGGTTGAGATATATTTACCGAAGGAAGATTTTAAAATAATCAAACCTTATGAAAAAGATTTTATTGCAGTTAGCGGAGCTGTATTAATTAAACAAAAAGATAATTTTAAAGTTAAATTTCCAAAAGCAGGAACAGAAAATAAATTATAATTTTAAAAACTCTTTTTATCTTCTAAATTATGCTATTAACAAAATATGAACTTGAAGAAATTGTCGAGGAATTAAAACAGCACAAAGGCAGACACACTGAATTAATTAGTGTTTACATTTCAGAAGGTTATGATGTGAATTCTGTCCAGAAACAACTTGAAGCAGAAAAATCAACTGCAAAAAATATCAAATCAACATCGACGAGAAAAAATGTGACTGAAGCACTTGAAAAAATTGTGAGGTACTTGAAATCATTAAAAAAAACACCTGAAAACGGGCTTGCTATTTTTTGTGGTAATATTTCAAAAGTTGAAGGACAGGATGAATTACAAATATGGTTTGTTGAACCGCCCCAACCAATCAAAATCCGGCTTTATCGTTGTGATAAAGAATTTGTTCTCGAACCGCTTGAACAACAACTAGAAGTTGACGAAATTTTTGCATTATTAGTAATGGACAGAAAAGAAGCAACAATTGGAGTGCTTGAGGGAAAAAGAATTGAATTACTTCAAAAAATGACTTCTGGAATTCCATCAAAAGCCAGGGCTGGCGGACAGTGCTTGAGTCCTGATACTTTAATCATGAAAGATAATGGGGAAATAATTGGTATAAAAGATTCTCACAATCCATTAATCATTGTTTCTGAAAATTTTAATAATGAAATTTGTGAACAAACTCCTATAATCGCTAAGTGGGAAAATGAAAAAGAATTATTTAAAATAATTACTTGTTATCCAAAATTTGAAATCAAATCTTCTGATGAACATACCTTTTTTGTAAAAACTGAAAAAGGAATTGAAGAAAAACCCCTTGCTGAAATTAGTCAAGGAGATTATTTAATCATGCCTGAAAAAATAGAATTAAATTTGAAAAATCAAGAGATTGATTTTATCCCCCGCATTTTACAGAATTTTAATATAAAAAAAATTTATATTCCTGAATTTGTTAATAAAGGATTTTCTAAATTATTAGGTTATTATCTCGGTGATGGCAGTTATGAAAGAGATAGATTAACTTTTTTTGAACAAAGAGAAGAAGTTTCAAATTATTATAAAAATCTAATAAAAGAAGTTTTTAGAATTGATTCTGATTTAAGATTTAGAAAATCAAAAAATTACTGGCAATTAAGGGTTTACAGCAGAATTATTTCCCAATTATTTAAACAAATTTTTTCTAATAAGAATAAAACACTCGAAGAAAAGATACCTCCAATTATTTTAAAATCATCTGATGATTCTCTTGCCGGATTTATTTCAGGCTTTTTTGATGCAGAAGGATACGTATCTAAATCAAGAGTTGCTTTTGGAATAAATAATAAAATTTTAACACAACAATTTCAGTTTGTATTATTAAGATTGGGAATTATTTCTTCAATAAATGAATACGATAATAAAAAAAATCCTTACTCAGATAAAATGAGATATACATTAGCGATTGATGATTTAGAATCCCTAAAAAAATTTTATTCAACAATTGGATTTTCTTCTAAAGAAAAGCAGGACAAAGTTAGAGAATTGATTAATAAAAGAAGTAATAGAAATAAGGTTCGGCAATTAGTTGTTAATGGAAGCGAAATAGCGAGAATAATTAGGAATTCAGGATTGAACACAAGGGATTTTCATTGTGGGTATTTTTTTTGTAATAAAAGACAGATGAGTAAAGAGGTTTTTAGGAAAAAAATTTTAGATAAAATTAATGATATTAATTTAAAAAGAAGATTAGAATTGTTCTATTATTCAAATCTTATCGCAGTCAAAATCTCAAAAATTGAAAAGATTGGAGTAAATAAAACCATAGATATTGAGACAAAAAACCACAATTTTCTTGCAAATGGTTTGATTGTTCACAATTCATCTCAGCGCTTTCATAGAATAACAGAGGGTTTAACAAAAGATTTTTACAAAAGAATTGCAGAAGAAATGAAAAAAATATTTTTTGAAAATAAAAAATTAAAAGGAATTTTAATAGGGGGCCCAATTCCAACAAAAGACGAATTTATCGACGGAGAATATATGGTAACAAAATTAAGAGAAAAAATAATCGGTGTTCGTGATTTGGGCGATTCCTCTGAATCAGGACTAATGGAACTTGTAGAAAAATCACAAGATATATTAGCACAGCAGGAAATAATTCACGAAAAACAAATTCTTGAAAAATTTTTCCAGACACTTGGAGAAAAACCAAACCTATCAACATTAAAAGGACCAGACACAAAAAAAGCACTTGACTACGGGGCTGTTGATATTTTATTATTATCAAAAAGTTTAAAGAAAAGTGTTTCAAAACCATTAAAAGATATAGCAATTAATATTGGTTCAACAATAGAAGTTATCTCAGGAGAAACAGAAGAAGGACAGCAGTTTGAAAATCTCGGAGGAATTGGAGCAATACTGAGATTTGGAATTTAAAAATCAAAAAATTTTAAAATTACTTTATCTGTCAAAAAAACACTCCTGCAAACTAAAATAAAAGAATGCTTAAATTAAAACTTGTGTGATAAACCTAATTTATATTTTGCTGATAGTTAGTAAATTCTCTCGCTATTATAAAAATAATTGAGATCTAAATAAAACTTATTAAAAGAGCACAACACAGACAGCAACATTTATTACTTTACCCTCATTATTTTTTAATAAACAAAAGAGATTTATTCCTGAATATTTTAGGAATTTTTTTAATTACAATAGGAATTTTTCGTCTATTACAAATAATTTATATTGCAGAAGATTTTTCAAGATATTTTTGGCTTTGTAATTTTGCCCCTCTTATTCTGGGAGCAGGAATTCTTTTTAGAAGTAATTTTGTTTTAATCGGAGAGTTTTCAATTTTATTTTTTGGACAGATTTTCTGGACAATTGATTTTTTTTCTTTTGTTTTTACAGGAAATTTTTTAATTGGAAGTTCTGCATATATTGTGCATGAGTCAATTATATCGCAAATTGCTTCAGTTAGTGTTCATGTTCTGGTTTTACCAATAACATTTATTGCAATGTTTTTTATAGGAAAAGAAAATAAAAATGCCTGGAAATTTTCATTTATCCTCTTTCCGGCTCTTCTTCCTTTTGTGTTGTATTATGGCAGAGAAATTAATTTGAATTTTTTCTTTTATCATGGTCTTGATTTTCTGCCAGAGATTCCTTTTTACTCTATCATTTTTCCATTAGTATATATTTTTTTAGTAGTCCTGCCCTTTAATTATCTGATTAATTTTTTAGTTAAAAAATTTAAAATAAATCAATAAATTTATTTGAAAATTCCCCAGTATCATTGCAATGATAAACTTTATGAAAAAATTGGTTTAATCTTCCTTTCAACTCTATATTATTTTCAGAAATTAATTTTTTATTCTCTTCTGAAATTGCTAATTGTGGTGGCTTGAACATTGTTGGTTTAAATCCAAAACAATCTTCAAAAATTTCAATTCCCTCATTCAAATATTCCTGATTTCTTTCTGTCATAAATTCTTCATATTTATGAGTAACTCCATGAAGTCCGAGTGTTTTGTTAAGAGACAGAATATATTCACACCACCCTGAATTTTTTGAAATAGATTCTCCCTGAAAGTTAGGAATTACCCACAAAATATCTGATTTTTTTAAATAATCTTCTTCACAAAATATTCCGGGAGAAACATCATCAATTTCCCTGGGAGAAACAAGACGAATTAAAAATAAGCAAAATAAAATTACAAAAATACTTCCTAAAATAATCAGGATAATTTTTCTCATTATTTAACAGGATTGATAATTTTATAAATAATTCTAAATTCTTAATCTATGGCAATTTCCTCAAAAACAACTGAAGAAATCGACGAAGCAAAAGAAAATGAAAACCTAAAAATCCTTGAAGCGGTTTTTTTTGTCTCAGGACGATTTTTAAACATGCAGGAAATAATTTCTCTCACAGATTTAAATCCAATAATAATAACAAATTTAATTGGAAAATTAAAAGATAAATATGAAAAAAGTGATTCAGCAATTGAAATCATCGAGAAAAATGGCTTGTGGAAAATGGATGTTCATCATGAATTTTCACACATAATAAACAAACTCGCAACCGGCTCTGCAGAATTTTCAAAAGCAGAACAGGAAACACTCGCAATAATTGCATTCAAGCAACCAATTAAGCAATCAGTAATAATAAAAATTCGTGGCAACAAAGCATACGACCACATTAAAAAATTTTATGATTTAAACTTAATAAAAAAGAAAAAAATCAGCCACACTCACGAACTTTCACTCAGCGACGAGTTTTATGATTATTTTAATGTAAATGAAGGGGAAAATATTTTAAAGGAGAATTAGATGGAATTTTTAGTAATCCTCTACCTTATTTTCATATTTCTTGGAATTTATTATCTTTCACTTTTTAGTTTGATTTTTTTTCAAAACAGAAAACAAATGTTTGAATCATTAAACCAAGAAAGAGAATATTCCTTAAGTATTGTTGTTCCTTGTTATAATGGCTCAGACACGATTGAAAAAACAATTGAAGGAATTGTAAAATCAGATTACAAGGGACTGCAAAAAATAATTGTTGTGGATCACGCAAGCACAGATAATTCCTATGATATAATAAAAAATTGTGCTAAAAAATACCTCCAAGTAATTGCATTAAAAAAACCAGAAAACCTGACAGGACTTTCTGCAGAAGCAAAAAACTACGGAGCAAAATATGTAAAAACAGAACTAATCGGATTTACCGACGACGATTCCTCGCCTTTCCCAGACGCGATCTCAAAAATGATTGGATTTTTCAATGACGAAAAAGTTGGAGCAGTAACTTCGCGCGTTTTAGTAAAAAATAGAAATAAATTCCTTGCACGACTTCAATCAATTGAATATAAACTAATTGCTTTCACAAGAAAATTATTTGGATTTGTTGAATCAATTTATGTTACAAACGGTCCTTTAAGCATTTATAGAAAAAAAGCCTTTGACGAAGTTGGTGGTTTTGATGAAAAAAATTTAACAGAAGATATTGAAATAACATGGAATATGATTCATAAGGGATGGAGGGTTCATATATCTTTAAACTCAATAACATATACTATTGTTCCAGATAATTTCAAGTCCTGGTTAAAACAACGACTTCGATGGAATATGGGAGGAATTCAAACACTTATTAAATATAAATCAGTTATTTTCAAAAAAGGTATGCTTGGATTGTTTATTATCCCTTACTTTGTGACGGCATGGATTCTTGCAGTTTTTGGGCTGTGTCTTTTTTCATACAGAATGTCGCGTTATTTATTTCTTCAGTTTCTTACGATAAACTATTCCATAGAGGCCCAGACAACGGCAATCCGCTTTTCAGATATTCAATTATCCCCTACAATTTTATTTTTCTTCGGAATTTTTCTTTTAAGCTTGGGTATTTTTTACAATCTCGCTGCACTTGCACATTCAAGAAAAGAAAAAGAAGAATTTAAAAGAGAAAATGTATTTAACCTTGTAACATACATGTTTGTGTATCTGTTATTTTATCCAATTGTTTTGGTTGCTTCAATGCACAAATTTATAACTAAAAATAAAACATGGTAAAATGTTAAAAAGTAAAAAAAATGTTTTTTGGGAAGCACTCCTTGTAACGATTTTAATATTTGTATTGGGAATTTTTCTTGGAATTGGTTTTGAGAAAAGAAACATAAATATTATAGAAAGTTATTATGCCCAGTCAGAAATATCAATGATGGATATGTTTGTATTGCAAAATTTAATCGAAACAGGAGAATATGATTGCGATGAACTCGTCGGTGCAACAATAAATTTTGCAGACAAGGTTTATGAAGAAGCGCTATTGTTAGAGCCATACGAAAATTCAAACATCCTCACAAATAATATTGTCTTGTCTCATAAAAAATATGATTTATTGAGGGCCTTTGTCTGGGTTAATAGCTTATAAATTTCTGAAAAATGCCCAAATAAATTTACTCCAATTATTTATTTATATGAATATAATACAAAAGATATTGCAAAAATAGCAACTCAAAAAGTTTGGTCACGAATACTTTCTGATGCAAAGGAAAAATACGGAAGTGAAATAATACTCATACCAATTGCTATAGACAATAATCTTTCTTCTGTGGATGTTATTGTGGGTAAATTCAATGTTGAAAAATTTCCAGCAATAATTATCGGAGAAAAAGCCATATTAAACGACCTTACTTCTTCAGAGAATTTGAAAATTTATATATAAAAATAACCTCTCCATCACAGCAATATTAAAAAACAAACACTTGCTATTATTTTATGGATTGCAAAATTTGCGATAAAAATATAGACAGACAAGCATCATTTGAAGTGATAACAAAAGAAGGCATTGCACAAATTTGCAGGGAATGTTTTGAAAGAGAAAAATTTCCTTTATTGAACAGGAAAAAAATAGAAATTGTTCCCCAGAGCATTTATTCTAAAAAAAGACATGAAGAACAAAAAAAAGAAAATTCTTTTTTAAAAAACCAGGAACAAGAACTCAAAAAAATCGTCAGCCAAAATTATTCTTCAAATAGATTAAAATCAAAACCAGATGATTTGATAGATAATTTTCACTGGGTAATTATGCGTGCCCGGCGTTCAAAAAAAATAACACAAGAGCAATTTGCAAAAGAGATAAAAGAACCAGAAATAGCAATTAAAAAAATCGAAAAAGGAGAACTTCCTGAAAAATATCAGGAAATCATAAAAAAAATAGAAACAGCCTTGAGGATATGCCTTTCGAAAAAAAAGAAAACAAATTCTTTTGAAAAAGAAGTTGAAGAAACAAAGGAAAATTTAGTAAAAAATATTGATACTGGGGGGATAAGATTTGACGAACTAACAGCAAAAACACTAACAATTGAGGACTTGCGTAATATGAAATCCCAAAACGAGGACAAAATTTTCCAAAAGAAAACAGAATTAACCCCAAGAAAAAAACCTGCAGAGAATGAGCCAGAATTTACAGAAAAAGATTTTCGTGATAAAAAAGATTTAACAGAAGAAGAAATTGATGACATAATTTTTGGAAGAGGGTAATTAAAAGGAATAGGAAGAAATCTTCAGGTTCAGAAAGTTTAAAATCGCAGGTTGTCAGGACGATTTAGATTTCTTATTTTGAGAGATGATGAGAGGAAATTATATAATTTATAATAATAGGTGATTGAGTAGTTTTAGCACCAAAAAAGATTATAATTAAGCAAAACTTCGACGGTATTAATGGAAAGAGATAGATAATGCAATGAAAAAAGAGGAAGTGGGTAGTGAATTTTCCCAACCATTTACACGCATACACGCTGGATACTTTGCATACACAAAGATTTTACAGGGTTCAGTCCACTTACATATTTTAGAAGATTTTGGGATTTAAATAATTTTTGGGGTTTTGATATAATCAGGCAGGGGAAAGAGTTTTTGGAAAAATAATTAAATATATTGGTTCTTAGAAAATAATGGAAAATAAATTTAATTGCGATTTATTTAAGACAGGTTATTTAGATGAGAGTGGCGATGACGGGAAAAAAGGAAGCAAGTGGTTTGTTATGGCTTATATTTGCACAAAAGAAGGGAAAAAAATTGCAAAAATTTTAAAGAAAACAAAAGAGCAATTAAGAAGAACAAGAAGAGGAGAGAAATGGTTAAATCGTCTTGGAGGAGAAATAAAGTTTGCGGGTTTTCCTGACGAGAGATTAAGATTGAAAATTTTGGAAGGTTTGTCAAAAGTGGGCTTTGAGGCAAGATTTGTTGCAATTCAAAAAGATGGAAAGAATATTCCCGAACCAGAAAAATTCCAGATTTTGCTGAATTTGCTCGCTGAAAGTTTTTCTAATCATCAATGTATGCCTGCAAAGATTATCGCAGATAAAGATTATTTTAGAAATAAAAAAATCTGTTCTCTCGCTGTGAAAAATTATGAAGAAGAATCTTATGGTGATGGAAAAAAGAAAAAAGTTTCTTATGAAGTTTTTGTTTTGGAAAAAGAGGAAGAAAAAGATAAGTTCAATTTAACTATTAAAATCAAACATGAAAACTCCAAGGAACATCCAGAACTTCAGGCAGTTGATTTAATCAGCGGTTCTTTGTTTCAGGAATTTGAAAATAATGACAAAACATATACAGATATTCTAAGAAAAAATCTTGAGATAAAAGGACTAATTAAAAAAATTAAGTGATATAAGCATTACAAAACCCTCCTACTTGTCGGTCTTGTCCGCATAAGCAGGCAAGCATCCCCGAAGGTACTCCTTTCGAGAGGGATTTTATATGTAATGATATTTAGAAGATTTTGGGATTTAAATAATTTTTGGGGGTTTGGAATTCAGAAAAACAAATCTGAAAGTTTAAAAATCTACCTACCAACCATTAACTTAACAACTCAAATAATCACAACCTTTATAAATTAAATTAATGAATTTCTAATATGGATATCAAAATAATAAAAAATGAAAAAAATGAAATTGAAGTGGAAATCGACGACATAACAATTGCAGAAATTCTAAGAGTTTATTTAAACAAAGATTCTGCAGTGAATTTCGCAGCATGGAAGCAGGAGCATCCGACAAAAAACCCAATTCTAAAAGTCAAGACAAAAGACAAAACAGCAAAAAAAGCAATTAACGACGCTGTGACGCAAATAACAAAAGAACTTGATAAGATTGAGAGTGATTTCAAGAAACTAAAAATATAAATCCTTATATAATTCTCTGATTAATTATTTTTATGAAAATCTCAACAGGAAGTCGCGACTTAACTGAGTGGCTCTACGGCGGTTATGAAAAAGACGTCATCACAATGTTGGCAGGTCCTCCTGGAAGTGGAAAAACAAATCTCGCAATTCTCGTAGCGTGTAGTCAGGCAAAAAAAAACAACCGCGTTTTATTTGTTGACACAGAAGGGGGATTCTCAATAGAAAGAGTAAAACAAATAATGGGGGAAGATTTTGAGAAAGTTCTTGAAAAAATCCTATTAATGTCCCCCACAAATTTTGAAGAACAAAAAAAATGCTTTACAAATGTTTTGGAAAAAATCAAAAAAGAACATATTGGGCTTGTTATCATCGACGGAATGGCAATGCTTTATCGTCTGGAATTAGGCGACGCGCAAAAATCAGGTGATTCAGAAAACATAAAAAAAGTCAATCGTGAAATTGCAAAACAAATGCGTGTCCTCGCAGAAATTGCGAGAAAGCAAAAAATTCCTGTAATAATCACAAATCAGGTTTATTCTGCATTTCAAAACGAAGACGATTGGCGGCAGGGAAAAGAAAAAACAACAAACATCGTGGGTGGCGACCTTATGAAATACTGGAGCAAATGTATAATTGAACTGAAAAATAATTCTGGAAAAAGAAAAGCTTGTTTGCTAAAACATAGAAGTTTGAAAGAAAAAGAAATAAACTTTGAAATTATTGAAAAAGGAATTAAAAAAAGAAGTTGGCTATAACCGGTTAGTTGTAATAAACCAATATAAACTATTTTCTCCTTATAAACCATGCAAGATATAAAATTTGAAACAATTAAAAAAATCGCAGATGTGAAATTCAAGTACAAGGACTTTGGACAAATTTCAAAAATAAATTCAATTTCACCACCAAGTGTGTTTATTGGTTCTGGATTAAAATATCCTTTAGTGAATGTCGGGATTCTTTCTCCAATTGAACGGGATGAAAATGCATGGATTTACGACGATGAAAAATACTGGGCAGATAATAATTTTGAAATGAAAGAAATTATTCAATTAAGAAATTCTCTTCTAAATTCCCGCTTTCAGACAAAAACACAGGATGCACACCTGAATAAAAAATTCGTGGAAATAGCAAAAGAAATTGCAATCGCGTGCAAGCCAGTTGATATTGAGATTGAATTAAAAAATCGCATGCGTTTTCAAAGAGAAAAAGATAGGGTTTTAACTCCACATGGAATGCGCGCACATTTAAAACAAGCAAGGATAACATCAAATGTAAAAATACACCAAAAAGTTGAAAAAGTAATTAACGATGATATAAAAGCATCAGAAGGAATTGAATATCTTTACAAAAATAAATTCACAGAATATGCACTTAATAAAATTCTCAGCGTCGGTGTTCTCGGATTAAAAAAAAGTCGCAAACTCGTCCCAACTCGCTGGAGCATTACAGCAACAGACGACATGATTGGAAAAATCCTTCTGAAAAAAGTAAAAGAAAACCAATGGATTGAAAATTTTGAGCTACACTTTGGAGAATTTTTAGGGAACCAGTATTTGATTTTACTTTTTCCAAGTGAATGGAGTTTTGAATTAATTGAACTTTATCAGCCAGGAAGTTCATGGAACCCTTCGACAAATATCAAAGCATCAACAGATTTTGAAAATTTTTCAGGAAGAAAATCCTATGCATT
This sequence comes from Candidatus Woesearchaeota archaeon, assembly GCA_964511585.1. Classification (GTDB taxonomy): domain Archaea; phylum Nanobdellota; class Nanobdellia; order Pacearchaeales; family GW2011-AR1; genus ARS1301. The sequence goes on along the minus strand of CAZEFN010000045.1, from coordinate 6,989 downwards.
TGCAACAGCAGGAGGTTATTATGCAACACGTCTAGCAATATTAGAATATCTGAACAAAATAAAAAAACAAGCATCTGCACTTGTCCTACGAATTGAAACTCCAACATACTGGGCTGCTCTTGGCGTCTGGGTTGTTCGCGAAAGTGTCAGAAAAGCATTGAAGAAAAAAATAAATTTTGAATCACGCGAGGAATTAATTGAAAGTGCGAAAAAAATTGGAAAAGCAAAATATAATTTTGATTATGAAAATATTTTGAAAGAAAGCAAAATTTTGAAACAAAGAAAAGAACAAAAGAATCTGGGGGAATGGTTTTAAATTAGGAGAAACTTTACATTCTAATTTTTATCATAATTTCTTAGATATTGAAGGACTAAAAGTTATTGAAAGGAAAATATTAATGTTAATCGAAAAACTACAGAATATTCTTGATAAAAAAATTAAGGAGAGGGAAAATTATCTTTTAGAGGAATAAATCTAATTATTTTCCTCTTCAACTTCTTCTACTCCCAATATCAACCCTTCCTCTTCAACTTATTAACCCATTCCTCATTTGTCGGACATTTTAAATTAAAACAAAAAGTCCACGGCCGTTTTCCTTTTGACAATCGCATCAGCATTGGAAAACCACATTCCTCGCAAACTTTGTCTGTTTTTTTAATCAACCCATTCGGAGGCAGAGGATAAGTGTTTGTACAATTTGGATACGCATCACAACTTACAAAATGCCTGCGCGTCTTCGGCGAATAACTAATTCTAAGTTTTCCCTTTTTGCAAACAGGACATTCATTCAGTTTGTTTTCTTCCTTTTGTTTTTCAATTAATTCATCCTGTGCACCAACAAGTTCTTTTCCAATCCTCTTCTCATTCTTTTCAAAATCAACAGCAATATCTATGATTGTCTTTTTTGCTTTCTCGATAATTCTAAGTTTCTTTTCTTCAAAATCCTTTTTTGCTTTTTCTATGATTTCCATTTCCTGCTCAAAACTTCGCGTAAGTTTCTCGTCTATAATAATCGGTGAATATTTTTCCAAAGTAGAAATCAAGGACATTCCCAACGAAGTTGCCTGAATGCTCTTGTCCTGAATATAACCTCTGTCATAAAGTGTTTCAAGAATAGAAGAACGCGTTGCTTTTGTCCCAAGATTTCTTTTTTCAAGTTCAGAAACAATTGAAGCAGGAGAATATCTTTTTGGTGGCTGTGTCTCTTTTTCCTCAATTCGTGAATCCACAACCCTGACTTTTCCGTTTAAATCAGGAATCTCCTCCTCTTTTAATTTAGAAGGATAAAATTCCATCCATGCTTTTTTCCTGACAGCAGAACCTCTTTTTACAAAATCTTTTTCATCAACAATAACCTTGATTTTCTTATTTTCAACAACAGCATCCTCGCAAAACAATGCCAAAAATCTTTTAACGATTAAATCATAAATTTTACTCTCTTCTCCAGACAAAATCTGCTTTTCACCAGTTGGATAAATCGACGGATGTGCAGAATCAGTTTTCTTTCCTTCAATTGGTTTTTCTCTTTTCATCAAATGCTCAACATTATATTCTCTTGCTAATTTTTTCTTAATAATATTATAATTAACTGATTCAGGAAGTTTTTGCGAAGAAGTTCTGGGATAAGAAATCAAACCAGCAAGATAAAGTCCTTGTGCAATTCGCAAAGCATTCGAAGGAGTAATGCCGTAAAACTTGTAAGATTCTGTTTGCAAACCTGTTAAATTAAAAGGAACTCCAGAGGGGAATTTCTGCTCTTTTTTTTCTGTAGAAGCATCACCTTCCTTTCCAACCAAATTCTCAAAATTCTCCAACTCTTTTTTATCAAAAATGTCTTTTACATATTTCAGTTCAAGATTATTTTTATTTTCTGTAATAAAAACCTGCCAATAAGTTTTTGATTTAAATGCCTGAATCTCTCTTTCTTTTTTTACAATTAAATTCAATGCAGGTCCCTGCACACGCCCGATAGACATAATCCTGAATCTATCAACAGATTTAATTGCATTCATCAAAGCCCGCGACAAATTAATTCCATAAAACCAGTCAAGATAATGGCGCGTCTCACCTGCAATTGCCTGCCCCCAAAAAATATTTTTAAATTTATTTTCATACGCATTATTTAATTCAGCAGAAGTCAGCGTCGAGAACTTCATCCGATTTGCATCATTCTGTCCACAGATGTAACGAACAACATTCATTCCAATAACTTCTCCTTCAACATCAAAATCAGTTGCAACAGTAACAGAACCAGCACCCTTCGCCAATCTCAAAATCAAATCATAATATCTTTTTGTAAAATCTTTTTTCCTGACTAAATAATTTGGCACCCACCCAATATCAAAAATAGGAACGCCCGAACCAGGAACTTTCTGATTTAAGGTCAGTAAATGCCCTACTGCACAAGCCACGACAATTTTTTGTCCTTCTCTATCAACTTCATAATAAGGAATTTTATTAAGATTATTTTTTCTTGCATTCCCAAGCGCAGATGCAATCTTCGACGCTGCCTGCGGTTTTTCAGTAATCACTAATTCATAACCATCTTTTTTCAAACTTATTTTTGGAACATTATATTCTACATTTTTTTTAGAAACTTTTTTCTTAGATGAGCTTGTTGTTCTACGGACATATTTTCGCTTTAGTTTTGCCTTGACAACTTTTTCAAGCGAACCTCTTTCTGGCTTTGAATAAGATTTTTCAGTTACTCTTTTTGGAATCTCAAATTTTTCCTCGCCTTCTTTCAGTTCACTAACTCTTTCATAATCTGCATGAAAATCTTTTATAGGTTTTTCAGTTGTTTGTTTTGAATCACTTCCAACAGGAAAATATTCTTCTGCTGTTTTTTCTTCGCGTGGTTTTATTTTTCTTTTAGGCATAATTTTATTTAGAAAACGGGTTTTTATAATTATACTTCAATAATCTTTCCTTTTCTCCCAATATTAATCACTCTTGTCTTGCCGATTTTTTCTTCAATTCCTTCTGCCTCGTGAATATGCCCTGACAATAAAATATCTGGCTTAAATTTATTAATTGCCTTGCGAATTCCTTTGCTCCCTTGAAAACCAGAAAATTCAGCACGCGATTTAAACGGATGCATGTGTGTTACCATTATTTTTTTTCTGACATTTTTCAAATTGCTGTGTGCTTTTTCAAGTGTTTTAAAAAAATCACTTTCGCTCATTGGGGATATTCCAAAATCTGCACCACCAGCCCCAAAAAACCCAACTCCATTTTGAATAAAAGAATATCCATGAAGATTATTTGCCTCGTCATAAATCTGTGATAGAAAATCAATTGTCGCAAGAGACTCATGATTTCCATGCAAAAGCAAAATCGGCTTGTGAACTTTCGCAAAAGGCCCGACTAAATTCTTAGTTGACTTTTCAAAATTTGTCAAATCTCCTGCAAGAATAATCAAATCTACTTTTTCTTTTTCTGCTTTATCAGAAAGTTTCTTAACTAAATCTGTCCTTCCGTGGATATCGCCGACTGCAAATATTTTTGTTTTTTTATTTTGTTTTTCCATAAAATAATTAATCAGTTATATTAATAAAACCACCGAATTTTCGCTACTATATACTGGAAAATATATATTACAAAACATTTAAAAGAACACTACTATCTGAATATATAAGTAAAATGCCTACATCTAAAATGAAAGACAATTTTGACATCTTTTTTAGAAGAAAGCCGGCGATGATGCTGGTGTCTTTGAAAAAGAATTCACGGATGAGGTATGGTAGTGTTTTGGCAAAAGAGGTAGACTGCACTTACAGCCACGCAGTTAAGATTTTGCAAACACTTGAACAACTGAAACTGGTTTTGTTTGAAAAAAGGGGACGGATTAAAGTAATCAAGTTGACAAAGAAAGGCAAAGATGTTGCAGACGCAATAGAGAATATCCAAAATCAAATAAGATAACTACCTGCCCCTGAATAATTGAAGAAATTACAATTTGCAAATATGAAATATGGCCTCGACAGGATTCTGCTCCCAATCACGCACGCAGTTTTTCTTAAAGCGATACTGCTACCACGAATTGCTCTACCTGCGAATTTAAAAGAAATTTCTTGAATTTCCACAGGATTCAATCAGGCGGAGTTTTCAACTCCGAATGGCCTCGACAGGATTTGAACCTGCGACCTACTGCTTAGAAGGCAGTCGCTCTATCCAGACTGAGCTACGAGACCTTAATACTTCGAAGACTGGATATCCAGACCGAGGTATTACGCGAGTTTCTGTAGCCCTTGATTCGAGCGTGGTGCCGAGTTGAGCTACGAAACCATGTTAATCTAGAATAAAAATTGTATTTAAAGTTTTGGAATAATTAATTTTATATAATCAATTAATCTTTGAATATCAAGCGCAGATGGCACAGAGGCTACTGCATTCGGTTGCAGCCCGAATTTTCCCGGGTTCGAGTCCCGGTCTGCGCTTTTATAATAATGAAAGTTCTCTCGTTAAAACAACCCTTTGCAGAATTAATTTTGCAGAAAAGGAAAAAAATTGAATTAAGAAAATGGAATACAAAATTTCGCGGAGAATTTTTGATTCATGCTTCTAAAAAACCAGATGAAAAATCAATGAAAAAATTTGGTTTTGAAAATTTGCCGTGCGGATTTATTGTTGGTAAAGCAGAATTAATTAGTGTTAAAAATTACAGAGAAAATAAAAAAGAATTTGAAACAGACAAAAATTTGCATCTTGCTGACGAGAGTTGGGGCGGTTTTGGATTTGTTTTGAAAAATCCTCGACGATTAAAACCAATTCCTGCAAAAGGAAAATTAGGTTTTTGGAATTTTGATTTAGAATAACTTAAATAATTCTATTTCTTTTTTATTCATGGTTTTTGTAGTAAAGCAAAAAGTTTATGGAAAGGATTATTATTATCTTAGGAAAAGCATAAGAGAAGGACAAAAAATTAAAAGTAAGTGCTTGGGCTATCTTGGCAAAGATAAAGACGAAGCATATAAAAAAGCAGAAATAATTATTAGTAAAATGGAAAAAGGCGAAAAGATTGAAAAGGGTTTTTCTGAATTAAAACATCAAAAAATTTCAATAGAAGAATTGACTAACTTTTGTAAAAGAAAAGGATTTGTTTACCCGTCTGCTGAAATTTACGGAGGGCTTGCGGGTTTCTGGGATTTTGGACATATTGGCGTAGAGCTTAAGAATAATATTAAAAATGAGTGGTGGAATTTTTTTGTCAGACAAAGAGAAGATGTCGTCGGAATTGATGGTTCAATAATTACTAATCCAAAAGTGTGGAAAGCTTCTGGGCATGTTGATAATTTTAGTGACATTTTTGTTGCCTGTAAAAAATGTAAGAAAACAGATAAAATAGACAAACATGAAATTGGAAAAGTAAAATGTCTAAACTGTGGTGGGGAAATCGATTGGGAAAAAATAAAGGAGATAGAGCAAATGTTCAAGACAAATGTCGGCACCGACGGATTTGCTTATTTAAGACCTGAAACAGCCCAGCTTATTTTTACTAACTTCAAATTTGTTTATGAAAATTCGCGGATGAAACTTCCTTTTGGGATTGCTCAAATTGGAAAGTCATTTAGGAATGAAATTGCCCCCCGAGATTTTTTGTTTAGATTAAGAGAGTTTGAACAGATGGAAATAGAATATTTTATTGACCCTGAATCAGGGTTTCCTTATGAACTTGGGAAATCAAAAATATTTGTTTATTCTGAAGAAATGCAGAAGAGCAAAAAAGAACCGGAAAAAATGAGCTTTAATGAGGCACATAAAAGAGGAATTATCAAAACTGACTGGCATGCTTATTGGCTTGAGCAGATGTTTTCGTGGTTCAAGAACCTTGGGGCAAACACAGATAAATTTAGAGTAAGACAGCATGTTTCCGACGAGAAATCACATTATGCTGTTGATACATGGGATTTGGAATATAATTTTCCTTTTGGATGGAAAGAAATTCAGGGAGTTGCCAACCGCGGAGATTATGATTTAAAACAGCATCAGAAGTATTCAGGAAAAAGCATGGAAATTTCAAATTCAGAAGGGAAAAAAATTATCCCTCATGTTGTGGCTGAGCCGTCTCAGGGAGTTGAAAGAGCTTATCTTGTTTTTTTGTTTGATGCATATAATTACGATAATAAAAGAGACAATGTGGTTTTAAAACTTCATCCAAAACTTGCTCCAATTAAGGCAGCAATTTTTCCAATTGTAAAAAAACCCGAATTTGAAAAAATTTCACAAGAAATTTATGACATGCTTAAGGACGAATGGAATGTTGTCCAGGATAAATCAGGGAGTATTGGAAGAAGATATGCTCGTAACGATGAAATCGGAACACCTTATTGCATCACTATCGACGGAGATTCCCTAAAAAACAAGGATGTAACAATTCGTGATAGAGATACAACAAAACAAATTCGGGTTAAAATAAAAGATTTGAAAAATGTAATCAGAGAATTAATTAACAAAGATATTGAATTTGAAAGAGCAGGAGAATTGGTAAAATGACTGATTGTATTTTTTGCAAAATTGCTAAAGGAGAAATTCCGTGCGAAAAAATTTGGGAAGATAAAAATTTTATTGCTTTTCTTGATGTTAATCCAGTTGCAGAAGGACATACATTGATTATTTCTAAAAAACATTTTGAAAATATTTTTGAATTGCCAGATGAACTTACAGGGAAAATTAATATTGTTTGTAAAAAAGTTGCAAATTTATTAAAAGAAAAATTTAATATAAATGCTGTGAATATTGTGAATGCTTCTGGAAAAGAAGCTCAGCAAAGTGTTTTTCACATTCATTATCATGTTATTCCCCGTCGAGAAAAGGATAATTTAGATTTGTGGTTTCATAAAAAATAATGGCTTTGGGGAGATTTTAACCTCCTGTTCCTTGGCTCGCACGAAAGTGGGTTTCTTTTTTAGAAAAAAAGAAACTACAATAGTAGAAAAAATACAATAGTTTCTACCACGAACCAACTCAACCTCGGCGCCTCGTCGGG